>DATBXH010001018.1:0-3307 GCA_036514375.1 Bacteroidales bacterium
GACCAGATTTACTATGCCCTTGGAAATATCGAGATGAAGGACGGCAATAAAAAAGAAGCCATTGATTTTTACAGGGAATCAGTGAAAGCCAGCACGAAAAATAACGATCAGAAAGCCTTATCGTGTCTTACCCTGGCTAACCTGTTTTACGACGATAAGGAATATATTCCGGCTCAAACATATTATGACAGCACACTTCTGTATATTGCTGAAGATTATCCAAATATCGTGGAAATTAAGGCAAAGGCAACCAGCCTGACTCATCTGGTTGAGAATTTAAACGCCATAACTACCGGAGATAGTTTGCAACGTGTTGCCAGGATGCCTGAGGCCGAACGTATGAGATTTATAGATAATATTATCAGTAATGTACGCGCCAAGGAAGCGGAAGCAAAAATGGCAGAAGCGCAAAGATTACAGGATTATTACAATAATCAGTACCGGCAAAGCATGGTGATTGGTGATAAAAGCAATCAGGCCAAGTGGTATTTTTATAATCCGGTTTCTATTGGCCAGGGAATGAAAGATTTTCAGTTGAAATGGGGAAAACGCAGACTCGAGGATAACTGGCGGCGACGAAATAAGAATGTAACGCTTGGCGTTCCTGAAACCGAAGTTGCCGGCACGGAAAACAAACCGGAAAATGGCAAGAAGAAAGTCCTTGACAATAAAACCCGGGAATATTATCTTCAGAACCTACCGCTTACCGATTCGGCTATGCAGGCTTCGCGCCAAAAGGTTATTGATGGTTACTATTACGGTGGACTTGTTTACCGGGATGACCTGAACGATATTCCGCAAGCTATTGCATTGTACGAAAAAATGCTGGAACGTTTTCCCGAAACAAACTATACACCGCCTGTTTATTATCAGCTTTTTAGCATGTATAGCGAGTTGAAGAATGAGGCTAAAGCAGCGTATTACAGAAACATTATCTTGTCGCGTTACCCCAATACCAATTATGCCAAGGTGCTTAGCGATCCTAATTTTTATAAACAGATCGAAAGCAAAGAGAAGGAAGTTGATCGGTTTTTTGAACAGACGTATGATCTGTATAACTCGGAGAATTATCAGCAGGTCATCGAGAATGCGAATACTGCCGAATCCAGGTATAAGAATGACCCATCTATTCCTAAGTTCGCCATGCTAAGGGCATTGTCTGTTGGCAAAACATCCGACAAGCTAACATTTCGCAACGCCCTCAATCAAATTATCAGTCAATATCCGAAAGACGATGTAAGCAAACGTGCCAAAGAAATCATAGCTTACTTAAATACATACCAACCTGAAACCAAACAACAGGAAGATCTTAAAATTGCTGAGGTAACATATGCTCTCGAGGAACGAACAATCTATTACGTTGGACTGGTTATCGATAAACAGGAAGACTTAAATCAGGTTATGTTTGACATTATTAATTTTAATCTCGATAATTACAGTAATGATAAGCTTGAGCTGAATAACGACAATTTGGGTCAGAAATATAAAATAATAACCGTCCGTACATTTGCTGATAAAGATAAGGCAATAGGCTATTTTAAGTCCATTAGTGCCAAACCAGATGTATTTAAAAATGTAAAAGGTTCTACACGTCAGCTATTCGTTATTTCTCCTGCGAATCTTCAAATCTTGCAGAAACAGGAAACTGCTGATAGTTATGCACAATTTTTCAAAATACATTTTCAATAACCAAAATAGCAAAATGGTTGTTACATACATGTTGCCCCAAAGAATAAAAGAATGATTGGCGTATGAAAATTACTACCATACTGTGGATCGATGATGAAATTGATCTGCTAAAGCCTCACATATTGTTTCTTAACGATAAAGGATACGAAGTTACCACGTGTAATAATGGAACTGATGGGCTCGCCCTGGTACGTCAAACTGATTTTGACATTATTCTTCTTGACGAAAATATGCCTGGGTTAAGTGGTTTGGAAACACTTACACAAATAAAGACGGTAAGGCCATCGGTCCCAGTGGTTATGATTACCAAGAGCGAGGAAGAAAACCTGATGGAAGATGCCATTGGTTCCAAAATAGCCGATTATCTTATAAAGCCTGTAAACCCAAAGCAAATTCTGCTTTCGGTTAAGAAAAACACTGAACAGAAGAAATTGGTTTCTGAGAAAACAACCACAGCATATCAGTCCGAGTTCCTGAATATTACTAATTTTATAAACAGTGCCAGAACTTTTGATGATTGGGTAGAAGTATATAAAAGATTGGTATATTGGGAATTGGAACTTGCAACTCTTAAGGATTCAGGCATGTTCCAGATTTTACAATCACAGCGGATTGAAGCAAATCAGAATTTTGCAAAGTACATCAGGAAGAATTATCCGGCATGGTTTCAAACAAATGCTGAGAAACCGTTGCTTACACCCAATGTTGTTAAAGAGAAACTGCTACCGTATTTGAAAACCGGTGAAACTGTTTTTTTTATTGTTATCGATAACCTGCGTCTCGATCAATGGCGAACTATTTATCCTGCGATGAGCGATTTTATGAAGGTGGAAAGTGAAAGCCTTTATTGTTCGATACTACCCACAGTTACACAATATGCAAGAAATTCTTTGTTTGCGGGATTGATGCCGTTAGCCATCCGGAAGATTTATCCAAATCTTTGGGAAGGTGACGATGAAGATGAAATTAATAATCAGTTCGAAGAAGATTTGATGCGCCGGCAACTTTCGCGTCTGGGTTTCGATATTCCGATGGCATATGAGAAGATAAATAACCAGAAGCAGGGACGGAGGCTTTTGGACAATATCAGGAATTATGATAATCAGCAACTTGTTGTGCTGGTATATAATTTTGTGGATATTCTTTCCCATGCACGTACGGAACAGGAAACGATCCGAGAGCTGGCAGATGACGAAGCTGCGTATCGGGCGCTTACTCTTTCCTGGTTTCAGCATTCATATCTGCTCGAAATGCTGAAGGTACTGTCTGAAATGGGCTGTAAAGTAATTATTACAACGGATCATGGTTCGGTTCGCGTAAATAATGCTATTAAGGTGATTGGAGACAGGAGTACTACCGTAAATTTGCGGTACAAGCAAGGACGAAACCTCAGCTATAATCCGAAGGAAGTGTTCGAAGCCAGGGATCCCCAGTCCATTCAGCTTCCAAGGTTTAACCTGAGCACATCGTTTATATTCGCTTTAAACGACGATTTTATGGCTTACCCTAACAATTATAATCATTACGTAAGTTATTACAAAAATACGTTTCAGCATGGAGGTATTTCGCTCGAAGAAATGCTGATCCCTTTTATTGTGCTTTCCCCTGTCGGGTAAAA
>DATBXH010001019.1:0-3557 GCA_036514375.1 Bacteroidales bacterium
TTCAAGCCATACAAGGGAAAATAACTTATACTCCCATAAGATATCTTAGCCTGCAATTGGGAAATGACAAACATTTTTGGGGTGATGGTTACAGATCTCTCTTTCTTTCGGATAACGCCCCCGCATACCCTTTCGTTGCTGTCCATGTGAATATCTGGAAAATAAGATATTCGAACATGGTGGCTATTATGCACGACGACACCATAGGTAATTACTCTCACTTACAAACAAAATATGCTGCTCTTCATTTCTTGAGCTGGAATGTAACTCGCAGATTAAACCTCAATCTCTTTGAAACTGTGGTATGGCGATATCAGAATGATTCATCAAATTACAGAGGCCTAGACTTTAATTACCTCAATCCTTTTCTGTTTTACCGTCCATTGGAATTTAACCTGGGTTCGCCTGACAATGTTTTGGTAGGTATAGGGTTTCATTATCTCTATGGGGAAAACGGGATGATCTACGGTCAACTTATGCTGGATGAATTTAACTTTAAAGAAATGTCCAGAAATAAGGGATGGTGGGCCAACAAAAATGCCATCCAGATTGGAAACAAATGGTATAATTTCCTGCATACCAAAGATTTGTTTGTACAAATGGAGTATAGCCAGGCACGACCGTTTACCTATACTCATAGTTATCCCTTGCAAAACTATGGGTATCTTCTGCAACCACTTGCCCATCCGTTAGGCACTGATTTTCGGGAAGCTTTACTGATTATTCGGTATTCCAAAAACAGATGGTTGTTAAATTCAAGGTTCTCATTTGCCAGATATGGAGAGGAACCAGGAGGGAGACCAATTGGAGCAGATATTTACAGGTCGAGCGTAGAGTTCGGAAAAACATACGGAAACTATATCGGGCAGGGTATTACTACAGATGTATTTGACCAGGAAATAAAACTTTCCCGCATATTGCAAACGCATTGGGGATTGGTTGCAGAAGCCGGTATTCACAATGCTTTTGTACTTTTACCGGAAAAACAGCAACAATTCTATTTTACTTTTGGAATAAGAACTCTTTTATATCGAGAGGATAAATTATTTTGAAACCGGACAAAACATATCAAACTTTAAAAAGGGAAACAAGATCCAACAGTATTATGTTGGTACGTTTTTCCTTTGAAAGCGCAAAGATCACCCTGATTCAAATTGGTTTTCTCTTCTCTATGCTAACAATTATTTCGTTCAGGGCCAGGGCACAGGTCACACTTCCATTAAACCGAGAAATCATCCAACGACTGGAACCTGAAATAATAAAACAAAATCCTTATTTTTTCACCAGCTTAAAACCTTACGATGAAGGGTTGTTACAAAAAGTCGTGAATATTGATTCATTGCTTGCTTTTGGTAAAACCCAAAAACATTCAACCTGGTTTGGCCGAAAACTTTTTGAAGAATCATTCCTGCAAATTGATAGTCCTGATTTTTCGCTGCGAATCGATCCTGTATTCAATTTTTCACTGGGAAAAGAAAACGGAAATCCTCAAAAGCTCATTGGTAATACCCGGGGTGCTATGGTTCGATGCCGAATTGGACAATCCATAGGTATTGAATCGTCGTTTTATGAAAATCAAACTTTTTTCCCTAAAATCTGGGACCAATACATCTCCATATACCGAGTTGCACCAGGACAAGGACGTACCAAAAGATACAACAAAACCGGCTGGGATTATGCCTATTCATCCGGATCAATTACATGGCACCCTAAAGGAATTTTTATGATGCAGTTGGGGCGGGACAAAAACTTTATTGGCGACGGATATCGGTCTCTCTTGCTGTCTGATATCTCAACAAATTATCCATTTCTAAAATTTAAGCTTTCTTGGAAAAAAATTCAATATATCCGAATTACAGCTCTACTTCAAAACATTGATTACAAAATCATCGATAAAGAAATGAAGTATCCTCAAAAGATGGCTAATTTTCATTTAATTAGTATTAACACATTAAAACATTTTCAGTTGTCACTGTTCGAAGGGACTGTTTTGAAGGACCCTGATTCACGCGGAAAGTTTACTTTTAACTTTGAGGCAGCCGACCCTATTCCTTTCCTAAATATAGTTGGTCGTGATCAATCGAAAGATAAAGCGAATTCCATAGGAGGTCTAAATCTAAGCTGGCATCCTGACTCATACTTCCAGGTGTATAATCAATGGATTTTTGACGATCCGTTGCATAAAAAAAATGACGGAAAAATAGGAATCGGAAAATACGGTTGTCAAATCGGTTTTAAATATTTTGACGCACTAAAAATTAAGAACTTTTATTTTCAGGGAGAATTGAACTTGGTTCAGCCGTTTACTTACTCACAGGACGATTCAACCAAATCTTACTCTCATTTTGATCAACCCTTGGCTCATCCTTTAGGTGCGAACTTTTACGAGGTCACGGGAATCGTTAATTATAGATATAAAAGGGTTTATCTTGAATATATCCTTACATATGCCAAATATGGAGCTGATGGTAGCACAGGCAATTCCGGCCATAACATTTTACTCACTCAAACTCACAATTCTGATGCGTTTCTTCAAGGTATTAAAACAAACTTAGTCACTCATCAGGCTCGTATTGCATGGTATCTAAACCCTGCAACAAACTCATGCATTAGTGCCGGAATATATTGGCAGAACCTAACATCTTCGGTAGTTAACCGGTCAACAAAAGTTATTTACATCAGCTTTTCTACGAACCTTCGAAATTTATACTACGATTTTTAAATTTTACTTTGCTTATTAATTCAAAGTAACTAATTTTGCCACCTGAAAAACTGGTGGAAAGATTTGTTTTGATTGCAACCACAGAAAAAAATGCTAAACCGAAGTTTTCTGGAATTCAAAAACATCTTACCATCCCAAAGTATTTATTAACCTTATTTTGAAAAATTATGGGATATTTATTTACGTCTGAGTCCGTGTCAGAGGGACACCCGGACAAAGTTGCAGATCAGATTTCTGATGCTTTATTGGATGAATTTTTACGTTGTGATGCAAATTCGAAAGTAGCTTGCGAAACGCTTTGCACCACAGGTTTAGTGGTTTTAAGCGGCGAAGTTCGCACCAACGGGTACGTGGATGTTCAAAAGACAGCCCGCGAAGTTATCCGTAAAATAGGATACACCAAAGCAGAATATATGTTCGATAGCGAATCATGCGGAGTTATTTCATCCATACACGAGCAATCTGCCGATATTAATCAAGGCGTGGTACGCCAGAAAGAGGAAGATCAGGGAGCTGGAGACCAGGGTATGATGTTCGGTTATGCCTGCAAGGATACCGATACTTACATGCCGTTGACTCTTAGCCTCGCACACGATCTTTTACTCGAACTTTCTGTTATACGTCGAGAAGGTAAGGTAATGAAATACTTACGTCCCGACTCTAAATCGCAGGTAACTATTGAATACGATGACAAAAACCAGCCATTACGTGTGCATACTATTGTAGTTTCTACACAACATGACGATTTTGACACGGAAGCCAAAATGCAGGCAGCTATTAAGAAAGATGTACAGGAAATCCTCATTCCCCGCGTAATTGCTAAATTACCTGAACG
>DATBXH010001020.1:0-5122 GCA_036514375.1 Bacteroidales bacterium
TTGTTGCATGAAGTGAAAAAAACGATTCCGCAACAAAATACAAATAGGTAAAAAATGATTGATTTTCTCATAAGTAATAATTAATGATTGTTTGTAAATCTTAAAATTGACGAATTGGTAATAGTCTCTTTTTAGGAAGAGCGATTTCTGAAGATAAAATTTGCCCACATTATAGTATTAGTTAGTATTTTCCATGTATCAAGATGATGCAAAGAAATAGTAATCGGGAAGGATGAATCTGGAATATCTGGTATTTTTTTTGGAATATCTGAGATGTTGAAAAATATCTGACAGCTATAAAATCAATGCTTTATGTGAGAGGACCATTTAAAATTCTGATTTGGCTAAAGCCAATAGTTCCGGTTTGTTTCATTGCCGTTGGCTTAAGCCAACGGTAATGAAGAGCAGCCAGACTTCCGGGTTTAGATGCGGGAAAGTATGTTGATCAGTTTAATTTATGAGATTTACGATGATAATTTAAGTGTTCACGGCCGCATGCTAATTATCATTTCTATGTAGATTTTTTTCTTTATACTCACGCGGTGTAACTCCGTATTTTTGTTTAAAGCATTTGGTGAGATAACTGGGGTCAGTCATTCCGATCATATAGGCAACCTGGCTAACATTAAATTCACCGGTTTCAATTAATTGAGCAGCTCTTTGTATCCGAATCTCCTTGATAAAGTCAACAGGTGGTATTCCCGTTAAACTTTTCATTTTTTTGAACATCGTTGAGCGGCTAAGTCCAATATATAGCGCTATATTATCAATAGATAGTTCGGGATCTTCTATATTTTCTTCAATATATTCCATGATTCGTTGAATGAAGTTATCGTCCTGCGGTGTTACATTAGGCTTGGAGATTGTTATGGTACCATTAGTTAAGGAAGAACGATAATACTCCTGCAATTGTCTGCGTTGTTTAAGCAGATTCTCAATTCTAGCTTCCAAATAAACAGAACTGAAAGGTTTGGTAATATAGTCGTCAGCTCCGTATTCCATGGCTTCAATTTTACTATCCATATCACTTTTTGCGGTTAATAATACCAAAGGAATATGGCTGAAATTAAGATCCTTTTTGATACGCTTTGCCAATTCAGTCCCCGACATTTCCGGCATCATAATGTCAGAAATAATGATATCCGGCGAATTATTGGGAAGGAGAGCCAAAGCCTCCTTTCCGTTCCGGGCTTCCAATACAATGTAATGGTTCTCCAATACCTGCTTTATAAAATGCCGGAGTTCGGTATTATCTTCAACAATCAGAATAGTATGCTCACCAGACCCGGAGCCTTTCGTTAAACTATTTTCAATCGAAATATCTCCTTTGATTTGATTGTTCTGATTCTGTTCTGTGTCAGCCTGCAGATCCTGAAGTACATATTCTACTTCCTGGTTAAAATGATGACGGCCCTTTTTAAAAGTTACTTTAAACGCAGATCCTCTGTCAGGCTCGCTGTCAACTGTAATACTAGCCTTATGCAATTCCACAAGCTCTTTGGTAAGCGACAGACCAATCCCTGTACTTGGTTGCATCGAGTTGGAAGAGATTAAAGATTCAAACTGGTTGAAAAGTCTTGCCAGTTTTTCCTTAGCTATGCCAATGCCGAAATCTTTTACAATGACGTCGACATATTCCGGTTCCTCCACAATACTAACTTCAATTGAACCTCCCTGCGGGGTAAATTTAAAAGCATTGGAAAGCAAATTGAATAGTATCTTTTCAAACTTATCCCTGTCGACCCATAAATAAGCATTGTTGCTATTATTAACGATGCGAAAATCAATGTTCCTTTCCTCGGCTAGTTTGTTAAAACTTAGGTAGATTTCATTAACGAATTCAAATACATTCGTATCCTCGACCACAAGTTTCATTTTTTTATGCTGAATCTTGCGGAAATCTAATATCTGATTTATCAAACGCAACATCCTTTGCGTGTTCCGCTGTACCACAAATAACTGTTCTTTAACTCTGTCGGAAAGTGTTTCGTTGTGCAGTATGTTTTCGACGGGAGAAGCGATTAAAGTAAGAGGTGTTCTCAATTCATGCGAAATATCGGTAAAAAACTGCAACTTCATATTGGTAATATGATGCTCCACAGCAACATCATTTTTTAATTTGTAGATTGTAAAAATGATATATGAGACCAGCACAGTAATCACTACAAAAGCGAAGAAATAGAATGCCAGCCCCCACGAAGATTCCCAAAACGAAGGTAATCTTTCGATAATGATACTCCGCTCATTATTCACCCATTGACCATCTGCATTAGTCGATTTTACCCTGAATGTATATTTACCTTTAGGCAGGTTTGTGTAAGTGGCGGTATGCCGGTTTCCAATATAATTCCAGTCATCGTCAAATCCATCCAGTTTATAGGTATATTCTATCTCTTGCGGATCGGAATAATCCAACGCGGCAAAACTGATGGAAAGCATGTTCTGTTTATGAGTTAGTTTTATCTCCTGTGCATCATCTATAATTTGGGATAAAGGAGAACCCTTAACCCCAACTTCCACGGGTTTATTCAATAATTGTAACTGAGTAAAAGTAATCCTGGGTATATACTGGCTTTTAGTGGCTTTCAACGGATCAAACATAACAAATCCTTCGGTGGTACCATAACACAGGTCGCCCTGATTGGTTTTACATACAGCTGCCTCCATAAAATTGCTGGCATCTGAGGCCGGAAGATTGTAAATTTCAAACCGTTCGGTTTTCGGGCTAAATTTGGCTATTTGTGTTTGTAAGGAAAGCCATATCTCTTCATTAGCGTCTTCCTGCAATGTAAAAATAACATCCGACGGAGCACCATTATCTTTCTTATATGCTTTGAATTCCGATTTTTTATTAAGATTCAGACCATTACAGAGAACATTAAGCCCTCCGCCATATATAGCCAGATAAAGATTTCCATTTTTAGCCGGTAAAATATAATGAATGTCATTCCCTGAAATAGATTTTCCGTCTTTTGGATTAAAGGAATAGTGATGAAACATTATTTTCTCAGGCGCCAAACCATCGTTTTGAAATGCCAGCATCCCATCTGTTGTTCCGACGTACATAATTCCTTTAGGGTCTTCTGTTATGTAACGAGCCTTTAAACATTGGTTAGGATAGCTTCGAAATTTATTGCGGTTGTTCAAAAAGCGAAGCACTTTGTCACTCGTGTCAATCAAATTGATGCCTCCCCCAAAAGTCGCTACCCAAATCCGCTTGAGATGATCTTCAAATACACAGTAAACAGAATTAGAACTTAAGCTATAAATGTTATCCGGATGATATTGATAATTCGTTATGGAGAATGAAATATTTCTTCCATAGCCGTTTTTTATCAATTTATAAAGACCTTTCCCTTTTGAGGCAACCCAAATGGCGCCTTTGCTATCACTCATGATATGAAATACAGGAACGTTAAAGGGAACCGGGCCATTAATTTTTCCATCTTCTCCCAGTTTTCCCATTAAATTCCTATTTCCGTCATATATATATAAATAGCCGTGCTTTGTGCCCACCCAGAGTAAATTATCCTTATCCTGGAAAACCGATCTTACCATGTTGTGCTCGGTGAATTTTTGTTCAGGAACAGGTTTGTAAGAATTAAAGGGCGATTCCCTAAATACTATTTTTTCAATACCAAATGAATAGGGCGCAATCCACAGATTTCCCTGTCGATCAAGCATTGCAGTTCGAACTAAATTAGAAAATTTACGGTCCGAAGATTTTGGATCATTGTAGAAGGGCTCCAGCTTATTTAAAGCACGATTGTAAATACTGAAACCTCCTTTTCCCGGATGCACCCAAGTATTACCAAGGTTATCCTCAAGTACAAAGAAGTGAAGTCCACTGGAATATGTCGCAGAATTGCCAGTTGAAACATTGAAGTTGTTAATCTTTCGCTTGTCACTTTCAAAATAAACGATACTGGGATTATCCGTATTAAGCCATATATTGTTTCGTTTGTCTATATAACTGCTGAAAAAGTTATTGCTTTTCAATCCGGTTCCATTTGACTTGTTGTATAAGGTAAATTTTTTATCCTTTTGATTGAACACACAAAACCCTTCACTATCCGTCAATATAAAAAGTTCGTTATCATTTAATTTGTGTATATCAATAATATCTGCTTTAACAGGTAGCTTAACGCTGTCTATGGTGTTATTTCTGTAATCATATGTTCGGAATAAACCATGCCTGCCACCTAAATAAATATAAGGGTAAGCTTCGCACAGGGTTAAAAACTCCCTGGTACCAATCCCCTTTATTTGAATTATACCGGAACTGTTTGATTTAAGCAGGTTAACGCCTTTGGTGGTAAGTATCCATGTTGTTTTATTTCTATCTACATAAATGTTAATTACCTTGCCTAAGGGGAGTTCTTTGTTTTTAAAGTGGAAAATGGTTGAAACAATCTTATCGGAATTCTTTACATTGGTAATTCTATAACAAATGTCTTCATCATTAGCATTATAACCGATCAGCCAGATTGATCCGTCATCGAACGTGTATACTGCTCTAAAATAGATCTTTTGTTTACTGCTTTTTGTTTCATATTGAGAAATTGGTAAGAATGTTTCTGTGCCCGGGTTAAACCGGTAAATTGATCCGTCGTAAGTTTGTATCCAGATGTAACCGTCATTGTCCTCTCTGATTCTGTCTATTCTGAAATTGATAAGGCTGGTTTGCTTGTCCGGATTGCTTTTATATCTTTTAAATGAATACCCGTCAAACTTATTTAATCCGTCATAAGTTCCAAACCACATGTTACCTTTCCTGTCTTGCAACATGCAAACTACGTTATTTTCAGAGAGTCCATTTGCAACGGAATAATGCGTAAATTGAGTAAAAGATTGTGATGATAATTTTATGCTTATTAACAAGGACAATAGAATCAGAATTCGTTTCATGAATAATTTGTTGTCGTTAATTAAATACCATAGATCAAATTAAACTTCTAATTACCCAAAATAAAGATTCTGTAATTTTTTATTTTAGTTAGAATATTTGACGTTACCGCTTCCTCAACTTCACATTAATGTTAAGGTTCGAGAGCTATAGTCCTAACAACATTTATCCCAAAGAATAAATATCGTCAACACCAGTCCGGCTATACTTAAATAA
>DATBXH010001021.1:0-3730 GCA_036514375.1 Bacteroidales bacterium
GAAGGGAGGATTATCCCTGTGATGTTATTCACCTGGATACAGGTTGGTTTAAAACAGACTGGCTGTGCGAATGGAAATTCAACCCGGAACGGTTCCCGGATCCAAAAGGGTTTATATCGGAGCTGAAATCCAAAGGATTCCGTGTTAGCTTATGGCAAATGCCATATATAGCTGCTGCAGCAGAACAGCACGACGAAGCCAAAGCCAATAAATACATAGGTCCGTTGATTGAAGCAAAAAAGCAGGGTGGTTCAAACTTCAGCGCTTTAGACTATGCAGGAACTATAGATTTTACATATCCAAAAGCAGTGACCTGGTACAAAGGACTTCTCAAGAATCTTCTTGACATGGGGGTAACCTGTATCAAAACCGACTTTGGAGAAGATATTCACATGGATGCTGAGTATTACGGGATGGAGCCTGAGTTGTTGAATAACCTGTATGCATTATTGTACCAACAAGCGGCTTATGAAATTACCAAAGAAGTTACCGGAGACGGAATTATCTGGGCTCGCGCCGGATGGGCTGGTTGTCAGCGATTTCCGTTGCACTGGGGTGGTGATGCTGCCTGTACATGGGATGGTATGGCAGGATGTCTTAAGGGTGGATTGCATCTGGGATTATCAGGCTTCGCCTTTTGGAGTCATGATGTTCCCGGGTTCCATAGTGTACCTGATTTTATGAATTCAGTCGTGCCGGACGATCTTTATGTCCGATGGACGCAATTCGGCGTTTTTACCTCACATATCCGTTATCATGGCACGTCTAAACGAGAACCGTACCATTACCCGAATGTTTCGGCAATCGTACGTAAATGGCTTAAACTTAGGTATGCTCTCATACCATATCTGATCAAACAGAGCAAAAAAGCAACCGAAACCGGTTATCCTGTGTTACGTGCACTCATTTTCCACCATCCTGAGGATAAAATGTGTTGGCACATTCATGATCAATACTACTTTGGTGATGATTTTCTTGTCGCCCCGGTGATGAATTCTGAAAACAAACGAGACGTCTATCTCCCCAAAGGCAAATGGGTGAACTTCTTTGATGGTAAAATCTACGAGGGAAATCAATGGTTGAAAGACTTAAATGTGCCTTTGGACGAAATGCCGGTATGGGTTAGATTTGGTGCAGAAGTCCCATTCTATCCGGAAGAGGTAAGCTGTACGGACGAGATGGATTTGAAAAAGACAGTATCTATAGCATTTAATGAAACTTACAGAGGGTATTGGGGATTAGATTGGGCTTTAGCTTCCAATATCTAATACCGGATACCTAAAACTAAAATTATGCAAACCTGGAAAACAAACCTCGAAGAATCTAAAAACCGCTATCTCGATTGGTGGAATGGCAAAGGATTGATCATTAGTATGTGGGAACACCTTGAAAAAGAAGGTGAACCTTACGAAATAATTCAAAAACCAGCTCCCGCAAAGGATTTAAACCAATTTTGGTTCGACCCCGACTGGAGGGCAGCCAATCTTCATTACCAGTTGGCACGGAGCTCTTTCAAGGGGGAAATTCTACCGGTTGCCAATACCCATTTAGGTCCTGGTTCGCTGGCTGCCATTCTTGGCGCAGAGCTCGAAGGCGGTGAAGATACCATCTGGATTAAGCATACAGGGAATTTTAATGACGAGATTGTTTTTAATGAAAATAATAAATGGTGGCAATTACATCTCGATCTGATCAGGGCCTGTAAAAAACTTTCACAAGGCAGATATTATGTGGGTTGCCCCGATCTTATTGAGGGCCTGGATACCATGGCCAGTCTGAAAGGCACGGAAGGTGTGCTTATGGATATGATGATGCAACCGGAGGTGCTTGAACAGCAATTGCAACAAATTAATGATATTTATTTCAAAGTTTTCGACCGGATTTATGACATCATTCGCGAAGGTGATGAAATGGCCTTCTGTTACTTTTCCATCTGGGGACCTGGCAAAGTGTCAAAGCTTCAGTCTGACATTTCAGTGATGATTTCGGAAGACGATTACCGACGGTTTGTCCAGCCTTACATTCGCGAACAGGCGCAAAAGATCGATTAAACCCTCTACCATCTTGACGGGGTGGACGCTATTCGTCATTTGGATGCTATTCTTGAAATTGAGGAATTAAATGCTGTGCAATGGACACCTGGCGTTGGTCAGCCTCAGGGCGGTGATCCCAAATGGTTCGATTTGTACCGGAAGATTTTGGCAAAAGGAAAGTCCATTATGCCGTGCTGGGTAGAGGTGAACGAATTGAGGCCATTGCTTGACGCTGTTGGCGCCGAAGGATTGAATATATTAATGCACTTTAAGTCGGAAAATGATATAGATGCAGCTTTAAAGATTGCAGATGAATATAGATGAAGGTAATACCCGCATGGCTTTCAAAACCCTGAAGGTATTACTGGAAAATTAAGCTAAAAGCTAAAGACTATGTTAAAACTCGGCATATTAGGATTAGGCGAGGGGCGTAGCACTATGTCTGCAGCCCTTAACAGCCCGAAATGGACGCTTAAAACGATTTGTGATCTGAATGAAGATTTGTGTCGCCAGCGGGCCAAAGAGTTCGATTTTCATCATTATACAACCTCATATGAGGAGATGCTTAATGATGCGGATATTGATGCGATAGGTATTTATACACCGGACAAGTTCCATGCTCAGCATATCAAAATGGCATTAGAGCATGGTAAGCATGTGGTTTGCACCAAGCCTTTGATGGATAATCTTTCGATGGCATCAGAATTGCTTGCGTTAAGTGAGAAAACAGGTAAGAAAGTATTTGTAGGACAAAGTTCCCGTTTTTTCGAACCCATGAAACGGCAGCGGCTGGATTATGAGTCAGGCATCATTGGAGATTTAGTCACTATCGAAGCCTATTATCATGCAGATCATCGGTGGTTTTTGGGTAAAGGTTGGTCTCTTGAAAAATCATTTAAATGGTTATTCGGAGGGCTGAGTCACCCGGTTGATTTCATCCGGTGGTATCTGCCCGATATTGAAGAAGTAATGGGTTACGGAATGCTTAGCCCCAATGGTCGGAAAGGCGGACTAAAGAATGAAGATACCATGCATTTTATCATGAAAACAAAAGATGGACGTGTGGCGCGTGTGAGTGGTGTTTATACATGCCCTATTCAGCCCGTTATACGCGATAGTGAAATGAGTTGTATCCTCCGTGGTACGGAAGGGTGCAGCCAGGCCGATTATATGGACCTTCGCTATGCCGTAACAACCAATACGGGGGAGGAGAAGGTGATTACCTTCGAACATAAGCTAAAGCATTATTTCCGTTTTGAAGGGAAAAGCCATCATGCCGGTGAGTATCAAAATTACCTGGAATATTTTGCTGAATGCCTGGAAACAGGTAAAACTGCTTATCCTGACCTGAAAGAAGGGATCGGCACCATTGCATTGCTAAAAGCTATGGAACAATCCTTGGAATCCGGAAAACCGGAAAAAGTGAATGTGAGCTTTTTATGATAGCCTCTGGCTATTACAAACAATAATAATATTAAAAACTAAATAGACTAATTTGAATAATACTAACTGCTAATGGCTGACAGCTAATATCTGATTGCTGTATACCAATGGCTAACGACTTTTGAAAACATGGGAAACATCTTGAATCATCTTCAGGCCTTCGATTTTATTATAGTGGCGGTCTATTTGCTTATCTTAATCGGGATAGGCTATTGGGTAAGTTTTGTAAAGAAGAAAAAAGAGAATGAGAACCT
>DATBXH010001022.1:0-4084 GCA_036514375.1 Bacteroidales bacterium
AAGGGGAATTGGAAATCTTTACTGGAAAATGTTCTTTACTGTTCTGTTCCGGAATCCTAAAAGCATTGAAGCCGCCGTAAACCTGGCTGCCATGTTTATTCATTTTCAAAAACAAAAAACGTACGTGGTCTCCCAAATGAAAACGATGATTCAGGAAATCGAATCGGAGGGTGAAACTGCTTTTTACGAAAGGATGTTGAAGAATACCGTGAAAAGAAAAGTAGTTGAGGAAATAGGATGATTTAGCATCAAAAAATTTCATATTCCGTTGTAATAAATCAGCCATCAAATCGTCATACTTAAAAATAAAATAACATTAACAACGAACTATGAAATTATCAAACTATTATAAAAAAGCAGTCATCTACCCTTCGGTATTTATACTGCTTTTTTGTATCATTTATCCGATTGCTGATAACTATAAAAGCGAGTGGCAAACGATCAAATCGGCCATGTTGATATCAACTGTAGCTTCATTGATCTATGCCGTCCTGATGTGCGGGCTTTCCCTGACAATCTTTCTGAATAAATTCCAAAAGTTACGCAGGAATTTGGTTTGGAACATATTGACATGGTTTCTTTTACCTTGCGGATATATAATAACCGTGTTGATTAGCGATATACACAATAGAATGAAATATGACTTTGGATTCGGGAATGGTTTTATATATCTCTTAATAATGACGCTGCCCTTTGTTATAGGCTTATCTGCAACTTTTATAAAGTTCAGGCAAAAAATAAACCACCCTGTTTTTGACAAGGTTTGAATAACCCAAAAACAATGCTACCGGATACCAAAATTTATTTCAGAAAAACGGAGCTTGTCCCCATGCCTTCTTTATTGGTTAAAACGTGAATGGATCATATCATAGCTGACATAACACAATGAGAGGTGAATCATGAAGAATAATGGAAAAATAAACCGGCGAAATTTTTTAAAGCTATCGGCATTAGGTGCCGGAGCAACAGGGGCCGCCCTTGTGATGGCCAATTTCGACAAACTGTTTACTTCTGCAAGTGCCAGGAAAGGTACCTTAACCATGGCTCCGGGATATACCAAGAAAGTATTTTCGAAATGCGGTACTTGCTCTCAAACATTCCTCTACGTGTTAAACCGCGAATTTGGTTATCCGGGCGAAATCGAAGAAAGAGCCTCGGATCCGTTAGCCGGCGGACTAATGAACACACAGCATCAATGCGGAATGCTTTGGGGTTCTGCATTGGCTGCAGGAGCAGAATCCTATCGAATGTGCAACGACCAGGGAAAAGCCATAGGAAAAGCCATAACAGCATCGCAGTATATTGTGGAATCGTTTTCGAAAAGGGCAAAAACTGTCAACTGCCGCGACATAATCGGTTTTGATATGTCTGATAAACTGAACATGGCCAAGTTTATGATAAAAGCGCTTCCGGGCGGTTTTACAAACATGATCTGTATGGATATTGCAGAAAAATGGGCTCCCGAAGCGATCGAATCAGCAACTGTGGGCCTGGATAAAAATCTTACAGATCTGCCTCCATTGCCTGTAAGCTGTGCTTCCGAAGTAGCAAAAAAAATGGGTGCCGGCGATAAGGAAATAGTTACGGTTGCCGGATTAGCCGGAGGATTAGGTTTGAGCGGTAATGGCTGTGGCGCACTGAGTGCTGCAATATGGATAAGCTCTCTCGACTGGTGTAAGAAACATCCCGGAGAATCCGGTTATCTGAATCCCAAATCAAAAGAAATATTAAAAGCATTTTACAATGCAACCGGTTCCGAAATGGTATGTTCGAAAATAACAGGCCAGCAGTTTAGAACGATAACCGATCACACGGAATTTATTAAAAGCGGGGGTTGTAATAAACTGATCCAAACGCTAGCGCAAGCATGAAGAAATATAATAAGTTCATATCCTGTATGACGGGAAAAAATAATATCCAACATGACAGGTCGTATATGACATGTTATGTTAAGCCACATCGCGGTGACCTACTTGTAGAAAAAAAGACAACAAATAAAACCTGAGCCGCATAGCGGCGACCTCTTTGTAGAAACGAACAAGACAAACTGATCATAAGCCGCATCGCGGCGACGTATCTACTGATTTCCGATATTCATTTAAGATAAAAGAACAATCTCCCTCCAATAAATTTTTGTGCGCATTCTAACGAATTGTTCAAACATATATTTCCAGGCAAGTTTTATGGCATGCTTTTTGCTTTCATTATCAGTATAAACAATAAATTTGTTCACAACTCGTTCTTATAACACCAACAAGAATCGACTTAACCGATTATATAATGAAATACGTTGAAATACTACATATGATTGAACGTATTGATGCATTAATACAGCACCATGCAACGGGAACGCCTGCCGAGCTTTGCGAAAGACTAAAAATCTCCAAAAGCACATGGCACGAGCTTAAAAAAACCATGATCGACGACCTGCACTTTCCCATCGCCTATTCAAAATACCGGCAAACATATTATTATACGGAAGATGGACGGTTTGAGCCGGGAAGGTTTAACCCGAATTAAGCAACAGAAGCCAATGAAAGAGGCGAATTATCTGCTTTAGCTGGGTTAATCCCGATTTGGAAAATCATCTTGAAGCTTTTGCGAAAGAATTGATTTTCTAAATCGTTCCGCAATTATATTTTCCTATTTACTTCTTTCCCTTTTTTTATCAAATTTTTTCAAAAAAATAGTTCAGTCCGGAATTTTCGGACTGTAGGGTTGTATTATTGCATCAAATATGGAAAAAATCGAATCAAAAGTAAAAAAGATGATTCAAATGTGAAAAAGATGCGATCAAATTCAAAAAAGATGAAATCAAAAGTGAAAAAGATACATCAAATACGAAAAAGATGGAATCAAATATGAAAAAAATGCTTTCAAAATAAAAAAGATGCGATCTGAAGTAAAAAAAATGCGTCTGAAAAAGGAAAAAATGACCTCAACAATGAAAAAAATGCAATCAGAAATGAAAAAAATAGTCTCAAACTATAAAATCTGCCTTCTTATGTTAAACATTTAAATCACTACATGATGGCAACTCAAGTGCAAGCTGTACAATTAAACATGTTCCAGACGGTAAACGATCATGTTGACATTAATTTAGCCGTATTTTCGGTCATTCCGGGATTCAAGGAAAGGTATGACAAGTTTACGGCTTACCTGGGTCAACTGTTCGAACTCAACAAGGAAGTCACCACCGACGGGTCGGGGATTTCGGAAAAGCAGAAACAGAACTGGACAAAACTGATCGAAAATGCGTTCTCTATTTCATCGAAGCTGAAAGCGTATGCGTTATCAGCCGGGGATCAGACTTTAATGAGCGAAGTTAATTTTTCAAAGACCGACCTGAAATCGAGTACTTATCAAAACCTGGTTTCGCACGGCGAACTCATCGAAAACCGGGCCAGTGCCCTGATTAGTAAACTCGCCACCTGCAATATCACACAAATCATGCTGGATGATCTTAAAGCATTACTTGCCGAATGCAGGAAATCCATCCCTGCGGTACGGGAGAATATTAATAAGAAATCCACATCTGGCATAAGCATGTCGCAATTGATTAAAACCAACCAGCTACTGCTGGAGGAGATGGACACACTGGTAGAAGTGATTCACGAAAGCAATGCTACCATTTACACAGGTTACAAAAAAGCCCGTAAATCAGTTGCTTTACCTACCAGACATAGTTCGGTGATTGGTAAAATAACCAGTGCCGGAGGAACAGTTCCGATGAAGGGTGCTACCATAACGTTTTACCTCAACGGTGACACCACAAAAACCGCAGCTGCCGCAAATGGCACTGCAGTCAGCGAAAAACCCGTACTTGTTAAAACCAGTGCAAAGCAAGGTGGATTTATGGTCAGCTCCCTGCCTGAGGGTATGTACAGAGTGGAAATTAAAAAACCGGGGTTCCAGGTAAAAACTCTGACCATCGCCGTTAGCAGTACCGATACGGCAAAATTTGCAGTGGATCTGGAGAGTATAGTTTAGTGCTTAGTGCATAGTATTTAGTGCATAGTATATGGTGCTGGTGAAAAAGAGCGCAGGTGGAAGGCAGAGAGCCGGAGCCTGCGCTCTTTTGGTT
>DATBXH010001023.1:0-2626 GCA_036514375.1 Bacteroidales bacterium
CGCTTTGTTGTGTGCCATCCAGATCGCCGGGGCCTCTGAGTTTCAGATCGAGTTCCGAAAGTTCAAAACCGTCATTGGTATTTACCATGGCTTCAATTCTTTTACGAGCTTCCGTAGTGAGCTTGTATGAAGTCATCAAAATACAATATGATTGTTCAACACCTCGGCCAACCCTGCCACGCAACTGATGTAACTGTGACAATCCAAATCTTTCAGCACTTTCTATGACTATCACTGTGGCGTTTGGAACATCCACGCCAACCTCTATAACCGTGGTAGCTATCATGATCTGGGCTTTTCCTGAAGCAAACAATTGCATGGCAATGTCCTTCTCTTCGTTTTTCATCTGGCCGTGAACAGCACTGATATGATATTGTGGAGAAGGAAACTCACGGGCGAAAGCTTCGTAACCATCTTCCAGAAACTTTAGATCAAGATTTTCCGATTCTTTAATCAAAGGGTACACCACATACACCTGTCGGCCGGCGTCTATCTGTTTTCTGAGAAAACCAAACATGGCAAGCCTTTTCGATTCGAAAAAATGAAGTGTTTGAATTGGTTTGCGCCCTGGTGGTAACTCATCAATCACGGAAACATCAAGATCTCCGTAAACAGTCATGGCAAGTGTTCGCGGTATAGGTGTTGCTGTCATTACCAATATATGTGGTGGCTGTGTATTTTTCTGCCATAGTTTGGCGCGCTGAGCAACTCCAAATCTATGCTGTTCGTCAATAATAACCAGTCCCAGATTTTGAAACTGAACAATGTCTTCCAGTAATGCATGCGTTCCAACAAGGATATGAATTGATCCGTTAAGTAGTCCCTCGTGAATTTTAGCCCTGGCAGATTTCCCGGTTGATCCGGTTAATAGGCAAACGTTGAGTTCCAGACCTTCAATCTGGCCAGAGATCGTCTTAAAATGTTGGTTTGCAAGAATCTCTGTTGGAGCCATCAAACAACTCTGAAAGCCATTGGCTGCAGCCATTAACATGGTCATCAGGGCTACTAGGGTTTTACCACTGCCTACATCACCTTGTAATAAACGATTCATTTGCTTGCCATTTCCAAGATCACGTCGGATTTCTTTCATGACACGTTTTTGTGCTTCTGTAAGAGGGAAGGGGAGGTTATGTTTATAAAATTTATTCAGATATTCACCTGAGGTTTGAAAAACCAGACCATTATTGAGAGTTAGTCTGGAGTTTTTCTGGAACAAAAGATCAAGCTGAATAAAGAATAATTCTTCAAATTTCAGTCTGAACTCAGCTTTACGAAGCAGTTCATGGCTTTGCGGAAAATGAATATTTAGCAAAGCTTCATGTAAGGGTAAAAGATTAGCCCGCTGAAGAAGTGACAGAGGCAGATTCTCCGGAATTTTGCCTTGAATACTTTGCCAGAGTGTTGCCATTAACTTTTGTATTGTTTTGGAATTTATATAGTTGTTTTTGAGTTTTTCCGATGTATTATAAAGTGGCTGCATAGAATAAGCCAGCCCTGTTTCAAATTTGGATGCCTCATCCATTTCTGGATGTACAATGTTTATCCGTCCATTAAAAACAGAGGGCTTTCCAAGAAGAATATACTCCGTACCAACTTTCAGGCTCGAAAGAATGTACTTTAAACCCTGGAAAAAAACAAGATCAATGGATCCCGTACCATCAGTAAAGTTAGCTACAATGCGTTCCTTAGGTTTTTTCCCTTCTTTTGAGAAACCGGTAATTTTGCCACGGAGCTGAATATAAGCTATGGATGAATCGATCTCGCGTATGGAGTATATTTTCGACCTGTCGATATATTTATAGGGATAATATCTCAGCAGATCTTCCATCGTGAAGACCTTAAGTTCTTTATTAAGAAGCTCGGCACGTTTGGGACCTGCTCCGGCGAGGAATTTTATATCTTGTAATAAAAACTGAGACATGGTATTGACCTATGGCGTCAAATTTAATAAAGTCCTGTCGTTCCTTACCTATTTGGAGGCAGAAAATGAATAAGTGGTATAATTTTGTGACAAAGTCCTGTTATTTTTAGAATTTTCCCGTTCTTTGCATCAGTAAATTAAGAAGCCCTGCAAACTGTCAACAAATGAATTATCAACTAAAGCATGTTGTTGCTTATTTAAGTTACTGCCTCCGGCGGCCGCATCTGAACGGACATGGTATTCACTCGCCATTTCTGTTTGATTTTGTTATAAACGTTGTTTATAAGGAACCTTTCGTAGATATCAATCTCGAAAGGATTGATAAACTTCGAAGAGACCTTCGTAATAGCAAGGAAACAGTTACTGTTGAAGATTTTGGTGCAGGTTCATATCAGAATCTGGGGATACAGCGAAAGATATCAGAGATAGTTAGATTTTCATCTGTTTCAAATAAGTACGGACAATTACTTTACCGGATTGCTAATTATTTTAAGCCGGAATTAACCATTGAATTAGGAACCTGCCTTGGACTCGGAACTATGCATCTGGCTGCTGGATGCCCCAACAGCAGGGTAATAAGCATTGAAGGGGCAAAAGCCCTGTGCGAAAAAGCAAATGAGAACTTTAAGCATCTTAAAATAGAGAATGCTATATCGCGCTGTGGTCATTTTGATGATTTATTGCCTGATATTCTAAAGGAAAATG
>DATBXH010001024.1:0-4963 GCA_036514375.1 Bacteroidales bacterium
TTTGATTTCAACTGGCAGTTCCACAAAGGTGACATTGCCATGAAGTGCCATGTAAAATCTGGCTGTCAGGGTGGGATTACAGACACAAATGTTAAAGTGATAACTGCTGAAGATACAGCACTTGACTACACTAAAGCAGAAAGCACCACAATGTTTTATCTCAAAGATTGGAAAGAGGTAAACCTCCCGCACGATTGGGCGGTGGAAGGTACTTTTGTGCATGACAATTCTCTTGGCAGCCAGCCGGCAGCCAGCGGATATTTACCTACAGGTATTGGTTTTTACAGGAAAGAATTTGAGATACCAGAAACCGATAAAGGGAAAAAGATATCCATCGAATTTGAAGGAATTTTCAGGAACAGCACGGTTTGGGTAAATGGTTTTCTCATAGGGCACCAATTAAGTGGTTATACTCCGTCGAACTATGACCTGACGGATGTTTTGCGTTATGGTAATGAAGGTAAGAATGTCATTCTTGTAAAGGTCGATGCCACGGAACCCGAAGGTTGGTGGTACGAAGGTGCAGGTATTTACAGGCATGTGTGGCTTATTAAAACCGACAGGCTTCATGTTACACACTTTGGGACTTATATTACCACTCCCCTGGTTTCTTCCGAAAAGGCTATTGTAAGCATAAAAACCACAGTGAAAAACGAATACGAAGTGGCTAATAGAGTTACACTTGTTTCAAAAATTGTAAACAATAAAGGGAATATACTGGATACAAAAACTTCTACTCAGACAATAGAACCCTTTAGTCAAACAGAGATATCTCAGGAAGGAACAATTGACAAACCTTTGCTTTGGTCGCCTGAAACGCCAAACCTTTACAAAGTATTGACCGAAGTTTCTGCAAATAGCAATGTTGTAGACACGTATGAAACTACTTTTGGTGTCAGGACAATAGAAATAAACCGCAATGGGGTATTCCTCAACAGAAAGCTTTATCCCGTGAAAGGAACCTGCAATCATCAGGATTTTGCAGGTATAGGTGTAGCCCTTCCCAACAAAATGAACTGGTACAAATTAAAGTTGCTCAAAGAAATGGGAAGCAATGGATACCGTTGTTCACATAATCCTCCTACCCCGGAATTACTGGATATGTGCGACAGTATGGGGATGCTTGTACTGGACGAAAACCGTTATTTGTCGAGTACTGAAGAAGGGCTACAGGATTTAGCTACCATGTTGTTCCGGGACAGGAACCATCCTTCGATATTTATGTGGAGCATGGAGAATGAAGAATGGATACAGGGTACGGTAACAGGTGCCCGGATTCTTAAAACAATGGTTGAGACCACCCATAAAATTGACCCTACACGCCCTGTTACTGCTGCTATGAATCATGGCCGGAACGAAGGTGGGTACAGCGATGTGCTCGATGTTGTGGGGTATAATTACGGTGATAAGGGACTGGCCTACGTGAAAGACCATGAAAATTATCCTAACCGGGTAGAGTTTTGTACCGAATCTACAAGTTTTGTCTCAACCCGTGGAGAGTACGAGAATAATTGGGGGAAGGGAACTTGTTCAAATACCACAATCTGGCAGCCCGGTTGGGGCCCCTATCCGGGCGAAGATTGGGCCGATATTGTTAAGTATCCGTATCTTGGAGGCTTGTTTGTTTGGACTGGTTTCGACTACCGGGGCGAACCCACTCCGTTTGGGTGGCCTTGTGTTTCCTCGCAATTTGGAATAATGGATATATGTGGTTTCCCCAAAGATGGCTATTATGCCTATAAAGCTGCCTGGACCAATGAACCTGTTGTACATATTTTCCCGCATTGGAATTGGCCTGGAAAGGAAAATGATTCTATCAAGGTGCATTGCTATACAAATTGCGATGAAGTAGAACTATTGCTTAACGGCAAAAGTTTGGGAAAGAAGAAAGCCGAACCTTTTAAAAAACTAATCTGGCCGGCTATTTACAAACCAGGCAGACTCGAGGCCAAAGGATATGAAGCTGGCAAACTTGTAACCAAAGATATTATTGAAACCACAACTTCTCCTGCTCAAATAGCTTTAAGCAGCGATGTCAAAACAATTAAAGCCGATGGCTGCGATGTGGCGGTTATCAAGGTGGCAGTAAAGGACGCCAAAGGAAGAATTGTCCCCACTGCTGATAATCTGATAAAATTCACGATTGATGGGCCTGGGAAAATTATTGGTACCGGTAATGGCAATCCCGGTAGCCACGAGCCAGACAAAGCAATGCAGCACAACGCTTTCAACGGATATTGCTTAGTTCTTGTGCAATCTGACAAACAAACCGGTGAAATCCGATTGAAAGTTTTTTCTGATCAATTAAAAGGTTCTGAGGTAGTTGTAAAAGTTGAATAAATGCGAATTATTAAAAAAATCTGTTTTGCATCACGAGTCTTTCTTCTGTCCATTTTCTTGTCCGGAATATTTCTTCAGATCAAAGCCCAAACTTTGTATTTTGTGTCCCCTAACGGCAATGATGAAAACAATGGTATTGAGAAGTCGCCTTTGAAAACGATAAAGGCTGCGCAGCTTAAAGCTCACGGCCAAAAAGGCGAAACTATCATTTATCTGCGCAATGGACTATATCGGCTTGCGGAAACATTAATTTTCACGCCACTGGATGGTAATAATGATGAGCATTTAACACTGTGCTCCTATCCAGGAGAGCATGCGGTTATTTTCGGGGGTGTTCAACTTAAACTTCAGTGGCAACCATATAAAAATGGCATAATGCAAGCGAAGGTCTCACCCAAAATTGATATTGACATGCTTACGGTTAACGGGGAAATTCGTCCTATGGCCCGTTACCCGAACTATGATTCTACGGCTGTGAGGTTCAACGGCACATCGGCTGATGCTGCTTCACCCGAGCGCGTAAAAACCTGGAAAAACCCGGAGGGAGGCTTCCTTCACGCCATGCATGTTAGCGACTGGGGCGATTTTCATTACCTCATAACTGGCAAAGATGAGCATGGCCACCTAAAAATGGAAGGCGGGTGGCAAAATAACCGTCCCTACGGCTTGAGCAAAGACAACCGTATGGTCGAAAATATTTTCGAAGAATTGGATGCCCCTGGTGAATGGTTTTACAATGCCAAAGAAGCTATTTTATACTATTACCCTCTGCCCGGCGAGGATATAAATAATTCACTATTTGAGGTTGCCCAATTAAAACATCTTGTTGACCTCAGAGGCACAGAGCAGGAACCTGTCAGGAATATTACAATTAGAAATATTGAGTTTACGCAAACTACCCGCACCTTCATGGAGAAATATGAACCTTTGCTGCGTTCCGACTGGACTATATACCGGGGCGGGGCTATCGTTTTCGAAGGCACCGAAAATTGCAAACTTGACGATTGTTATTTGCACAACCTGGGTGGCAACGCGGTATTCTTTTCCAATTACAACCGTAATTCAGGAGTTTCTGGCTCACAGATAACGCAAATTGGAGCCAGTGCTATCTGTTTTGTCGGCGATCCTAATGCTGTTCGTTCCCCTAGTTTTAATTATGATAATTTTGTTCCACTTGACAAAATGGACCGTGAACCGGGCCCTAAAACAAACAATTATCCTGCTAATTGCTATGTCTACGACAATCTCATACACGCGATAGGCTTATTCGAGAAACAGATTGCAGGTATAGAGCTATCTATGTGCAAATCAATCCTGGTTAGCCACAATAGCATTTACGATGTTCCCCGTGCAGGAATTAACGTGAGCGAAGGTACCTGGGGCGGGCATATAATCGAATATAACGATGTATTTGAAACCGTGAAAGAAACAGGCGACCATGGCTCGTTCAACTCGTGGGGACGAGACCGCTATTGGCATCCCGACCGGGATGAGATGAACAAGATCGTTGATAGTGATCCTTCGTTGATCCTCGCCGATGTTAGGTCCACAATTATCATCCGTAACAACCGTTTCCGTTGCGACCGGGGCTGGGATATCGATTTAGATGATGGTTCAAGCAATTATCATATATACAACAACCTATGCCTTAATGGAGGAATAAAACTCCGTGAAGGCTTCTACCGCGTGGTCGAAAATAACATCCTGGTCAATAATACTTTCCATCCCCATGTGTGGTTCAAAAATAGTGGCGACGTTTTTACGAGAAACATAGTTATGGAACCTTATAAGCCCATCCATATTCCGGATTGGGGGGCAATGGTTGACTATAACATTTTTACAAATGATAAAGCATTCGAGGATGCACAAAATCTGGGTGTCAATAAGCATTCAATTTTATGTCCAGTTGAATTTGATGAGCCGGAACATGGGGATTTTAATGTCAGAAACAGTGTAAGCGCTGTATTTCGTTTGGGTTTCCAAAATTTCGACATGGACAGCTTCGGGGTTATTTCTCCCGGTTTGAAACGTTTGGCAAAAACGCCAAGAATAACTATGCCTTATGTAAAAACTGATAAAGTCCAGTCAAACATTATTGAATGGCAGGGATGGCGGGTCAAGAATTTAGAAACACTGGGCGAACGTTCTGCTACGGGTATGGATGCAGAACGAGGTGTTTATGTTATCTCAATGATACAAGGGGGAAACGCTCTGAAAGGGTTGCTTCATGAGAATGATGTTATCATAAAGTTTGACGGTAAGGTGGTAAATAACCTGGTTGATTTGCAGGATGCGACCAATCATACAACTCTGTCAAAAGCTTTGGAAATTGTGGTTTTTAGAAATCAAAAACAAGAAGTAATCACAATTCCGGCAGGTGTTTTAAAACTAAAATAATTCATCTTAAAACCAATAATATTATGGCTTTAAAAGGTAAAATATTAGTGTTTATATCAGTTATCTTGATTAGCGGAAATCTATTCGCTCAAAGCAAGCTAATTGACCTTTGGAATGGGAAGGTCCCCGGTGCTATTCATAACGACAAATTCAAGCAGATGGTCGATACATCTGCGGGCTGGATTGATAAGCATTCCGTTGTCAATCCCGATCTCTATTTTTATCC
>DATBXH010001025.1:0-2499 GCA_036514375.1 Bacteroidales bacterium
AGGGAATCTCTTACAAATTGCTGACGGGCCAGGATTGAGTCCTGTACAAATTTCCACCGTGCATCCATTGTGTCTTTTACTAACTGCTGTGGTGGCCGGTATAGGTTCAAAGCTTTTGTGGTATCGGTTTCAGGTTGGCCATAGCTCGTAAAGCTTATCAATCCCAAAACAACCACCAGCAAACTTCGGATAAGTCTTTTGAAGAATATGTTCCTGATCATAGGATTACTTTTTAGGTTTACACATAAATGCGGGTATAGACGAAGTCAGACTAAGATAATAACAAACGGAGATATTTTCAAGCGGATTGCGAAGGTTTTATTTTCCGTCGCTTTGGACGGCTTTGCGATTCAGTGAATAATTATCTCCATGGGTTTGATATTATCATTAATATTGCGATTTTGTGCAGATAAATTACAGTATTGTTTTTATGAATCAGCGAAGACTATTATTGCAGCTTTTACCCGGATTTATTCCGTTGTTTGCTTTTATCATTGCCGATGAACTATGGGGAACAACAATCGGATTAATTGTAGCAATTGCCTCCGGTGTTATCGAACTGGCCTGGTATTGGGTGAAAGATAGAAAATTCGACAAGTTTATTCTCCTGGATACTTTGCTGATCATCATCCTTGGTGTGGTCTCCATTGTGCTTGACAACGATGTATTCTTCAAAATAAAACCAGCCTTAATCGGTGTCCTGATGTGCGCAATTCTGGGCGTTTCGGTATTTACCCCAAGCAATATTCTCCTTCAAATGTCAAAAAGATACATGAAAGGAATAGAGCTTAACGATCAGCAATACCTGCAGATGAAAAAGAATATGAAAGTTTTATTCTGGCTGATGGTTGGCTATACCTTCCTGGTGTCTTATTCCGTTTGGTTTATGAGTAAGGAAGCATGGGCATTTATCAGCGGAGGTCTCTTTTACATCCTGCTTGGAATCTATTTTGTTTTCGAATTTGTAAAAAACCGTATTCAGCGGAGTAAACTTATGGATGAGGAATGGCTTCCTTTGGTGAACGAGAAGGGCGAAGTGATAGGAAAAGCACCACGAAGTGTTTGCCACTCGGATAAACGGTATCTGCATCCGGTTGTGCATTTGCATGTCATCAATAAGAAAGGCGAAATATATCTCCAGAAACGGCCCATGAACAAGATTCAACCCGGTAAGTGGGATACTTCTGTGGGAGGGCATATTGCATTTGGGGAGGACCTAAAAACAGGATTACAACGTGAAGCAGAGGAGGAACTCGGTATAAAGGATTTCGAAGCAAAGCTGGTTGCCAATTATATTTGGGAATCGGACATAGAGCGGGAACTGGTGTTTTGTTTTATTACACATTATCATGGAGACATGATCATCAATAAAACAGAATTAGATGATGGTAAATTCTGGTCGCATACGGAAATAAAGAATAATCTCGGTAAGAGAATCTTCACTCCCAATTTTGAGGAAGAGTATAAGAGGATATTACCCTCTATTCGCAAAAACGATATCCAATCCCCGATTCGGTGATGATGAATTTTGGTTTGGCAGGGTCGTCTTCTATTTTTTTTCGAAGCTGGGCAACAAATACACGCAGATATTGGGTTTGATCGATATACCCATAGCCCCAAACTTCTTTTAAAATAAACTGATGGGTAAGAACTTTGCCCGCGTTTTTTGCCAGTAAGGCAAGCAAAGAAAATTCGGTTGAGGTCAGTTTAAGCAATTCAATGTTCTTACGGGCGGTATGATTCGTGAGATCGAGACTTAATGAATGAAATGTTAAAATTGCACTGTTCTCCTGCTCCTGTTTTATCAGCCGGAAGGCTGACCGGATCCGTGCCAGTAATTCCCCCGTGCGGAAGGGCTTGGTAAGATAATCATTAGCTCCGTTATCCAAAGCCTTGATGATATCGTCCTCGGAGTTTCGAACAGAGAGAATGATGATAGGGTTTTTGTACCATTCCCGAAGTTTTACCAATATATGCTGACCATCTTCGTCCGGCAAACCCAAATCGAGAAGAATAAGCGCCGGATTATGCGTGGCTGCAGCAATCATCCCTTCTTTGCCGCTACTTGCTTCGTCTACTTTATACCCGTTCGCATTTAAGGTGATCTCAAGCAACCGCCTGATCTGTACCTCATCATCGATAATCAGAATATTGTTTTCACTGCTCATTCATTTGTTGAATTAGTGTCATATCCATCGTTTCGGTCGGTATTCTTATGGTAATGCGCGCCCCGCCGTTTTGTCTGTTTTCGATATCAATGGTTCCGTTATGTGCTTCCACAAACCCTTTTGCAATGGATAAACCCAGACCTGTTCCTCCCGGCTTTGCCCCATCAATGCGATAGAATTTTTTAAACACATGGGGAATGGTATTCTGCGGAAAGCCCGGACCCCTGTCCATCACCTGCAAAATAAAATTCGGCTTGTCGTAATACATCTTGATACGGATGGTTGTCGCGTGCGGAGCATATTGCGTGGCGTTAAATACCAGGTTGTGCAA
>DATBXH010001026.1:0-2517 GCA_036514375.1 Bacteroidales bacterium
GGATAACCCATGGCATGGGTTTCGCCGTCAACGGTTATCTGACGTTCTTCCATCACTTCGAAAAGGGCAGCCTGGGTTTTTGCAGGAGCACGGTTTATTTCGTCGGCCAGGATAATGTTGCTGAATACAGGTCCCTTCCGGAAATAGAAACTCGAGCTTTGCATATTGTACACGGTGGTACCTACCACGTCGGAAGGCATGAGGTCGGGTGTAAACTGAATGCGCTTAAAATCCACACTGAGCGTATTAGCAAGGAGCTTTACCAGCATTGTTTTGGCAATACCGGGAACACCTTCAAGCAATATGTGGCCATTTGTAAGCAGACCAACCGTTAGCATATCGATAGTCTCGTCCATGCCGATGATTACTTTTTGCAGCTCATTACGAAGTTTATTGGCAAAATCAATCACTTCAGCCACATCGACGTAGCTTTGAGTCACCTCAGTAACGGGTTTGTCAGGTTCAATAACCTGTTCGTTTTGCAGGTTGTCTTCCATATATTTATTTACATTTTTGGTAAAAATATTCGGTTAATTCATAAAACTCAATCAGATACTTAACTTCAGGCAGATACCTGACATCCAGGTAACGCTTGAATAAATTATTTATGGCTTCATATTCCACGCTGGATAACGGAGCCAGCTGCCTTGCAATTTCGTTCTTATCGAGATTCGGCGAAATCCCGTATTTGTGTTTTACAAAAGCAAGAAACTGTTTCATAATTTCTTCCGCCAGAAATTCCAGCGAATTGTTCTGGTAATGCAGGGTGGCTATGGCTGTAATGTATTCAACCGTCGTGTTTCTGTTCGAAGGTAACAACGGAATATACGCCTGCTTCCGTTTCGAATTGAAAATGACAAACAACAGGATGAACAGCATGATCAGATACCAGGTCCACCGTAAGCTTCTTTCGGATAAAATGAAACGGAGCGGTGTTTCATGAGATATGCCTTGCCCGCTTCCCAGTTGATTTTTACTGAATTCATCCCAGTAAATTTTTGGTTTCTGATAATCGGAGAGAAGCGAATTTACATAATTCAGGCCTTTTTCTTTACTCAGATAATAATTGGTAAACAGGACAGGGTTGAAATGGAAAATAAACCATCCTTTCCCATATTTTACGCGGAAACAATCGATCAAACCCATGTTGATATGCGAAACCGGCTCAAAACCATAAACAGAAAGCGTATCGGTTATGAAAGCCCGCTCATATCCCGACCAGTTGTGATTAATAACCAGATTAGCAAATCGATAATCGAAGGTAAAGACGGAATCAGTAATATTCTTTGTAAATGTTACCCGAACCGTTGTGTCCGAATAGGTTTCATGATACAATGTAGGGTATTTGGAATCGGTAAGAAATTGAAAAAGGTAATGCGTAGCTCCTTTACCGGAAATAAAGACATTGTTCCCGCGTTTCACGAAATCCATAAATGCTTCGGAGTTAATAGAATCGGTATAGAACTCCGCACCAATAAATAAGTAAAGTGCAGTCGAATCAGTACCTTTCAGGTAATTCTCGGGCGATCCGTTGATCACTGTAAAATTTTTAGCCGGACGACTTGCTGATAATACATCAAAAATGAGTTTTGTCCCGTACGGTTGTTCATTCTTATAACCGTAATTTTCGTCCCACCTGTATTTGGGCATGTAACCCTTTAAGAGGTAAAATAATGCAAAAAACAACAGGAGAACTGCTACAACAATGATCAATACTATTTTGGTTGTTCTACTCATTGGGCCTAACCATTTTATTCAATTGATCAAATAGAGGCATAACAGAATGGTATTCGGCTTCTCCAATTTCTTTGTCACCATACCATACACGTTCGAAGCTTACGGTTACCTGCCGGAAAAGCTCAAATCCTATCTTTCCATACATTTCATTTACATAGGTACCGTTGGTCTTGTCTTTTTTCCAGACAACAAGCCTGAGTCTGCTAAGTGTCCGGATCAGCATGAGGTACCTGATGCGGATGGCTTCTTTAAATGATCCTTCGGCCATAGACTGATCCAGGAATTGTTCCAGGTCAGCCTCTTCAATATCTTCAATGGATAGTGAATTAACTGATTTCTGATTAGCCACCTTTTCTGCCGTACTTTTGAAAATAGTAACAATGAGCCAGGTAATGAGTACCAGAAGCAGGGCAATGACCACTCCCCAGATCAGATATTTAATCCATGACATGTTCACCGGTTTAAAATTCCGGGGTTTGACAGGTTTGTTATTCTTCTTTGGCTGTTTAAAATTCTCGGTAAAATCATATCCTTTAGCGTATTTGGACCATTGCTGCTTTTCAATCAATTCTCCACCGCTATTGCCCATGGCATAGGCAGTACCAAAGATTACAAATAAGGCAAAAAAGAAAAGCCGTACACTCATATCAATATTCTTTTTCAAAGCCAAACATAACGTTACGCTCACCAAATTTATCGATCCGTGCTTTCAGATTTTCCGCATACACTGTCTCCCTGAACGCATAATAACTGTATATGGAAGTCAATATCTGGAAAATA
>DATBXH010001027.1:0-7446 GCA_036514375.1 Bacteroidales bacterium
AATTTCGCTGGTTTTTCAAATCTTTGCATTTGTGATTTTCGGGGTAATTCTGAGCCGTTATATTTTTCAATATGATTTCAATTTTGAATCCCTGTTCAAGAGTTCAACCCGGTCAACAGATCCTTTAACCACGGGAAAAACATCATCGCTTACTGCTATAATCTTTCTGTTGACTATTTTGTCGTTCTTAACTCATGCTGTAATTCAGAATAAAATAATAAAACGGATCATCAAAACCGTTCCGGTTCTCATAAGCGTTTATACATTTTTGCTGTTTACGGCATATTTTTATCAAACGCCACTGCTATACTCCGGTACTATTATTCCGCCGTCGTTTCTGGCCACCATCCTGCTTTTTGTCATCAATATAGTGATGATCGATATTTTTGACATAACCCTTATACCCCGGAACCTCAAAAAACATTCTTCGGTTGCCGTAAAACTCAGTAGGTCATTTCTGCCCATTGTGCTCATCCTGGTTATTATTCAGGGGTTAATTCACGCAAACATCATTAATTCATCTGAAAATCCTGCAGTTACTTCATTTATTGTCTTATTCGTTTCTATAGTAATTACTATTTTGGTGATTTTTCAACTCTCAAAACGAATTGGAGACTCTATTGAACAGACAGAGATTGAAAAATTAAAATTCGCTAACCAACTGGAGGAATCCAACAAAAAAATCAGTTTCATTTTCAATTCCACCACCGAAGCTTTAGCAGGATATTATGATGGTATCCTCCAATTCGCAAACCCTGCGTTTCTCAAACTATTCGGATACACGGAAGATGAACTTAGAAATAAGCCGGTTACAGACTTCTTTGCTGAGAAGGAGAAAACCAGAATACAACGATACATTGAGGACAGGGCAAAAGGTAATCCGGCTCCAACAAAATACGAGGCCAGAGGAAAACGAAAGGATGGAAATATCTTTGACCTTGAAGTTTCAGTGTCCGAATTTCCTTTTGAAGGTCGTACCCATCGTATCGTGTCTGTAAGGGACATTTCCGAACGAAAACTAGCAGACGAAATAATCCTGCAGGATCAGGCCGAACTTGCCAGGCAAAATCAGGAATATTTTGCATTATTTGAGGAATATAAAGCAATAAATGAAGAACTATCCGAAAAGAATGAAAAACTTGCCGAGAGCTTTAAGAAGCTTTGGACAAGTGAGGAACAATACCGGTCCTTGTTCGACAATATGCTGAATGGGGTTGCCTTATGCCGGATGTTATTCGATGATAAAAAACAACCTCTTGATTTTATCTATCTTAAAGTAAACCATGCATTCGAAACGTTAACCGGATTAAAGGATGTTACTGGGAAAAAAGTATCCGAAGTAATTCCAGGAATTACAGAAACTGATAAAAAACTTTTTGAGCTTTACGGCAGGGTAGCTTTATCCGGAAAGCCGGAAATCGTCGAAGTTTTTTTAGAGGCACTTCAAATGTGGTTTCCCATCTCAGTCTTCAGTCCCGAATCAGAGCATTTTGTAGCTGTCTTTGATGTAATTACCGAACGCAAAAAAGCCGAAGAAAAGTTACGTCAAAGCCGGAAATTACTTCTCGATATCATTGACAATACACCTGCGCTGGTTTATGCATGCGATGCCGAGGGTAAGTTTACACTTGCCAATCGGGCTTTAGCAAGATTTTTTGGTACAACCCGGGAAAGTATAGTTGGCAGAAAAAGAGAGGATTTTATACCCGAGGAAACAGCCATCGTTCATCGCAAAAACGAACTGGATGTATTTGAAAAAAAAGAAGCGTTGTTTTTTGAAGAAACAGCAACGGAATCTGATGGTGTTCACTCTTATTATACAGTAAAATTTCCGCTCTTTGGTACCTCGGGTGACATTGATTCCGTTTGCGGTGTTTCTATGGATGTAACTGCTCATAAGCAATCGGAACGGAGGCAATTACAGTTTGCAAGCAGACTCGAAGCCAGTCTGAATGAAATATATGTATTTGACGCCTGTAATTACCGGTTTGTATTTGTTAATAAGGGTGCATTAACAAACCTGGGATATTCTCCGGAGCAAATAAAACAACTGACCCCCCTTGATTTAAAACCGGATTACAACCCTGAGACATTCAATCAATTGGTGGAACCTTTACGTAAAGGAGAACTTCCAAAAATTGTTTTTGAAACAAGGCATAAGCGAGCCGATGGAACCTTTTATCCGGTTGAGGTACATTTGCAATTATTTACCCATCCGGAAGAGAATGTTTTTCTTGCCGTTATACAGGATATTACCACCCGTAAAATTGCAGAAAACCAACTTATCGAAGCCAAGGAAAAAGCAGAAGAAAGTGACAGATTGAAAACCGCTTTCCTGCAAAATATGAGTCATGAAATTCGAACACCCATGAATGCCATTATCGGATTCTCGCAACTCCTGCCTGAAAATTTCAGTAATAAAGAAAAGCTTGAACATTTTTCCCATGTTATCTCCACACGAGCCACAGATCTTCTTGAAATTATCAATGAAATTCTGGATATATCCAAAATTGAATCGGGACAACTTATTGTACATAACGAGCACTGTAACCTGAGAGAAATTTTTACCGAGCTTTATGACATATTTATCACACATCGGGAAAAATTAAACAAAGGTCATATTGATTTCATAATAAATCCTTCGTGCATGGAGGAAGACATGACGATTGTAGTCGATAGCATTAAACTCAGGCAAATATTTATAAACCTCATAAACAATGCCTTTAAATTTACGAAGCAAGGCCAAATCGAAGTCGGTTGCAAAACTGATCCGCAGAAAAAACTGATATTTTATGTATCTGATACCGGTATTGGCATCCCCCCGAATAAGCAAGCCTTTGTTTTCGACAGGTTTACCCAGCTCAGCGAACATGTATCTCTTCAAACAAGAGGAACAGGGCTGGGATTAGCCATTGTAAAAGGTTTACTTGACGCTATGGGCGGCGAAATCTGGCTTATATCAGAGTTAGGAAAAGGAACTACGTTCTATTTTTCGTTTCCATTCCAAAAGGAGACTCAACATGTAGTTAATAAGTCACGCAGCTCCAAAATCGAACCATTTTCTTTTAGAAACAAAAAAATTCTGATTATTGAGGATGATCCCTTTAACATGGAATATTTAAAACTGATCCTTGCTGACACCGGTCTGGAAATTTTGCAGGCTGCTACCGGCCAGAAAGCAATGGAAATCGTCAGAAATTATGCCCCTGATATCGCATTAGTGGATATCCGCCTCCCTGACACAGACGGTTACACTATTACCCAAAGTATAAAAAACATGATGCCGAATATCAGCATTTTAATACAGACCGCATATGCTACTCCTTCCGACATGAAAAAAGCTTTTGAAGCAGGCGGTGACGATTATGTAAGTAAACCTATCGACAGGAAACTGCTACTCGAAAAAATTAAAACGCTCCTTTCAAAACCAGAGGTTGGGCAAGTGAATTAAACCTGTTAAACTTTGTTAAGTCTAAAATTTCACTGACAAAAACCATCATTTTTGAAAGTATAAAAGCGAAAATTATTAGTAATTTTAATTGATATCTGCGAAAACATAAAATTACAAATCGTTAACAGTTTTTAAAGATAACAGTTTAAACGTAATTGCTTCATATGGACCCGGAAAAAAGAATACGTGTATTATGTGTGGAAGATGAACCGGCAGTAGTTGATTACATCTTTTCATTGCTTGATGAAACTAAATATAAAGTAGAACACATTAATGACGGCAAACAGGCTCTTGATTTTCTCTTATCGGCAACAGAGCCTCCGGATATCATTTTACTCGACAATCTACTGCCTTCATTGAACGGCCTGGAAATTTTAAAAGAGTTAAAAAAACATAAAAAAAAGTATGCCCTGATATTTCTGACTGTTGACGAAACGTTAGAAACAGCAATAGCTGCCATGAAGGAAGGCGCCCTGGATTATCTCGCAAAAAGTAAATATCTCAAAAACGAATTAGTTATAAAAATTGAGAAAGCATATCAAATCTATCAGGACCGCCAAAAAAACGATTATTACGAGGAGCAGCTCGCAATGTTAAGCATGGCAGTAGAACAGGGACCTAATAGTGTTATCATTACTGACACACAAGGAAATATTGAATATGTAAACCAAAAATTTACCCAATGCACAGGATATACCTTTGATGAGGTAAAGGGTAAAAACCCGCGGATTTTCAAAACAGACAATTACGATCCCGGCTTTTTTGAAAAACTTTGGGCCACTATTACATCCGGGAGAACCTGGATAGGCGAGTTTATCAACCAAAAAAAGAACGGCGAACTTTTTTACGAAAAAGCCATTATCAGACCTGTGAGAAATAAAAAGGGCGACATTGTTTCTTACTTCGGTGTCAAGGAAGATATAACAGAACTTAAAACAACCGAAACGGCTCTTAAAAAGAAAACAGATGAAATTGACCGTTTTTTTATAGTTGGACTTGATCTGATGGCTATTATCGACAATTCTTCGAATAAATTTATCCGCATTAATAAAGCATGGGAAACTACACTGGGGTATACTATAGATGAGATGATTAATAACCCTTATACTGATTATATCCATCCTGAAGATTTAGAGTCCACAAAAAGGGCAGTTATCAGCCTGAATGAAAAAGGAATCCTTTCCAATTTTGTAAATCGTTACCGCTGTAAAAATGGTACGTACCGATTCATAGAATGGAGTAGCGTAGCCAACAACGATGGGGTCTTTTACACTTCCGCCAGGGATATTACGGAACGTAAACTTAACGAACAAGCTTTAAAAGAAAGCGAGGATCGTTTTCGTGGCATTTTTGAAATGGCCAATGCCGGAATATTCTTTGCTGATAAAAACGGTCAGATCACGATGGTTAACAAAGCCTTTGAGGACATGACAGAATACAACTCCCAGGAGTTGCACAATATGGACTTTAGCCAGCTTACCTATCCCGAAGATCTTGCCCAGGAAAACGAACTTCTTAAGGAGCTTATTTTTAATGAGATTGACCGTTACCGGATCGAAAAACGTTACACGACAAAGACCGGCAAAATTATTTGGGCTGATGTGGCAGTAACCGTTATACTGAATGAAAATAATGAACCGGTTTCTTATGTGGGTGTTGTAAAAGATATTACCATACGTAAAGAATATGAAAAGAAACTGAAAGATATTATTGCAGCCAAGGACAAGTTCTTCTCCATTATTTCGCACGATTTACGTAACCAGTTTTCCAGTTTACTGAGTATAACCGGAATTTTAAAAGAAGACTATAAAGATCTCAGTGAGAGAGACAGAGACAAATTTATTTCGCTGCTGCAACTTGGCGGACAAAATGCTTTGGCCTTGCTGGAGGACTTATTAAAGTGGTCGCGCTCTCAAATCAATAACCTGGAACTGAAAAAAGAAAGAATCGACCTTCACGCACTAACTGAAAAAGTATTGGAGTCGGTAACAAACCAGGCTACCCTGAAACACATCGAAGTCGTCAGTCACATCTCTGAGGGGTATCAGATAAATGCTGACCGGCAAATGATTAGTACCGTGCTGCGAAATTTAATAAACAATGCTATTAAATTCACTCCTTCCAATGGGCACATCTGGGTTGATTCAAAAACAGAAAACGATTACGACATTATCTCAGTAACCGACAATGGAGTAGGAATGCCGAAAGAAACTATACAGAAGCTTTTCAGAATAGACACAAAATATTCTACGCTTGGTACCGACAAAGAAATAGGAACCGGCCTTGGGTTAATCCTTTGCAAAGAGTTCATCGATAAGCATGGAGGCAATATCACTGTTTTGAGTGAAGTTGGTATAGGCAGTGAATTTGTTATTTCATTGCCGGTTAATTAATTTAACTTCTTCCGGAATTTAAACAACTATCATGTACAAGAATATAAAAAATGATATCCACTTTATATCCTGTTCATTTCAAAATCTGACAGGCTAGCTTATACACTGAAAAAATGAAAAGAACAACCGTGAAGATCAGCTTAAGCCGCAAAATATTCCAGTATCTATTGGGTGCAATTATATTTTCCCAAGTCATACTTGGAGCCTTTTGGGTTATTAGTGAGCTAAACGAATACCGAAAAGATGTTGCACTCCTAAAGAAAACATATTCGGAAACCAAGAAGGCAGAAATACAAAACAAGATACTGAAGGTTAAGGATGATATCGATTGGGTGCGCAGTCATCCTTTGCGCTACATACCTTATGCTTTTGATAGATACCAGGGCATCCTGAAACAAATCCTGACAAAAAATCCCAACCTGAATAAAAGAAATGCGGATTTAATTACTAAGGAGCAGTTTTCCATTTATATTTTAAACAAACAGGGTAACCTAACTTATTCCTATAGGCCGGTTACGAACAACAAAATTAAACCGGCTGACGAAAAAGCATTGCTATCTCAACTACGTGCATCGAATACATCCAAAGATCATGGCACCATTACTTTATATACCAAAGATGGTTCGAATGACTCTATCTTAAAGGCCATGGCTTATTATAGCAACAATATCTTACCTGGCTCCACGGTTATTTCAGTAATCAGTTCCGAATGTATCGATAATCTGTTGCAGGAATATCTGCTTGATTCGTTAAGCATGTTACGGTTTGCTAAAGACGAATATATCTTTATAAACTCCTTTCAGGGAAAAGCACTTGTTAGTAATGGCAAACGTAATGACCCGCCAATCGATATCTTAAAAACCCGCGATTCCTCATGGCTTAATGTTTTTAAGATGGAACAACTAGCCGCAACCCGGCAGGGAGGTCTCTTCCATACGTATATCTGGCAAAAAATATCAGCTTCCAAAACGGCCCCCAAAACCTCTTATTTTGCATACATCCCCGAATGGAATTGGATTATAGGCACCGGGTTTTATGCAGATGACGTTAATTCCATTATTGAATCGAAAAGGCAGATACTTTATGCGGGTATGCGAACAAGTATTCTCCAAAGTGTTCTATTTCTGTTGATATCAACCATGTTGTGTTATCTGGTAGTGCTTTTCTTTTCCAAAAAGCTCAAAACCAATATAGAGATATTCAAAACTTTCTTTGTAAAAGCAGCGGACGAAAACGTCGTGATCGACAAATCGAAAATTAACTATAAGGAATTTGAACGCATGGCGGAAGCTGCAAATCTGATGGTCGATGAAAGAGAAAAAGCAAGAGCAGCCGCACATAAATCAGAGGAAAAATTCTTAAAAGCTTTTAAGAATAGTCCTGATGCCATCCTGATCACCTCCGTCATCGAAGGATATATCATCGATGCAAACGAGTCAGCTTCCAGAATCACCGGATATCCCCAGGAGGAAATTTTAGGACAAACTACAATTGAATTAGAATTTTGGGTAAATATTGAAGACCGCAATCGATATATCGAACTCATTAATAAAACCGGAAGGGCCGAAAACTTCGAATCCGATCTTCGGATGAAATCAGGCG
>DATBXH010001028.1:0-4336 GCA_036514375.1 Bacteroidales bacterium
TAAGCATAGCCGGGACATCGGACATCCCATGATCGGCCGTAAGAAATAATACATAATTACCCTTCCCCACATATTCATCAAGAGCATCAAGCAACCGGGCAATCTCGGCATCGAGCCTCAGATACACATCATTCTCCTCCTTCGACAACGGACCAAAGGCATGACCAATTGCATCGGGGCTTGAATAACTGATAGCAAGGAGATCGGGGTATTCATCTTTACCTACACCGGTATTGTGAATGGTCTCGATAGCCAGATCGGTCAGAAGTTCATTGCCAAAGGGAGAAGCATATATCGGGTTGTAGCGGGCCTCACCTTTACTTAAAGTTTGACGCAATGTTTTACCGGAAATTTCTGCCAGACTTTTACTAACACCATATTTTTGAGAAAGGCTGTCGGGCATGGAGAAGTGGTAACTGTCCTCGCCGCGAAAGGGTTTCCAAACACTGTCGAGATAACTTTCAGCCTTGCGCTGCCGGTTAAATTTGACGAGCCAATCCGGAAGTTCATTCATGTAATAGGAACTGGTCACAAAATTTCCTGTCTTTTTATCGAACCAGAAAGCACCATCCGCAGCATGACCTGCAGGAAATGCGGCGGCACGATCCTTTAAGGATATACCGTAGACTTTACCATGTTTGGCAGTTACAAGTTTAAGAACATCTCCTATTGTTGGCACAAGGATATTTCTTGCCGAATAGCTTCCCATCTCTTTTGTTTCATTGCCGATGGTCTCAACCAACGGATCGGAAGCACAATAAATTTCTTTATGCGACTCACGATCGTACCACGAATTACCGCAAATACCATGATATTTAGGCGTAGTACCTGTGTAGATACTTGTGTGGCCCGGACCGGTGACCGTAGGAAGATAATCGATATGTGTATTATAACAAACAAAACCTTCATGCAGCAGCCGGTTAAAACCTCCTTCACCAAAACTTCCCGCAAAACGATAGAGGTATTCGGGACGCATCTGATCCACCACAATCCCTACAGCAAGTTTCGGAGTTTGCCGCTGTGCCTGCAACGAAAGCCCAACAATCAATAATAAGCTTATGAATATTCCATACTTTATTTTCATATACCTGGTTTTAAAATGTCCGAAATGATTGAAAAAAACAACGAACGTAAAAATAAACCAATAGGATCAAAAAATGCTTAAAAATGTGTTAAGCTATCTTTAAGTGGAACAATTTGTTTCTTACAAATTCAAAAGAAGGGAAGTACGTAACATATAAAAACAAAAAAAGCGGCATCCCTGAGGTTAGGATAGCCGCTTTCTACAAAAACTAATATTCACCTTACTCTTCTATATTTGCCAGATAGTCAATTGTAAGAACCTCTTTGGCATTGGGAGTAATCTCGTTATTATAAAAATATTTGGTTAAGGGGTTGTGCAGGAAAGAATAATAATCTCCCGGATGCTCAAACGTAAATAAAAATGCGTCATCCAGATTCTTATTCAAACCCAGCAGCAGAAGTTCGCTGCCCCATTCGGCTTTTTGTATCGCGCCTGTCCTGTCTGCCAGTTTAGTAAACGACTCAATAATATCATTCTTTGTCTCAACCAGCAAATTATCATTATAATTAACTAAATCCATATGACGCAACGGTTTTGACCTGCCTTTGGAAAAATCGGTTTTAACCTCAGTGGCCATGTAATCGAATGCGATCAAATCTTTAATATTCGGATTTAACCATTTGGTAATAAAATTTGTGTGAACCGGGTTTGCCACATAGGATAAAAAGTCATCCTGGCTGTTAAATGTAAGCAGGAAACAATAGGAATAGCTGCCGCTTGATGCACTGTTAAAATTAATCCCCCATTCCAAACCCTTCACTTCTTTTATACTATCCTTAAAAGAAACAAGAGCTTTCGTAAACATGCGTTTAACAGCCGGGCTGGTGTTGTCGTTGAACTGAAAGAGCAACAAATGCCGTAAGTGGGTTTCAACTTTGCCGCATTTCAGGGCATTACTTTCCGACTTTACATCCGATACGGGAAGCATTCCTGCATCGTCAGAACGTTGGCAATTGGTAAACATTATTATTCCAAAAAGGAATAACCAAAACGGTTTAAACATCGCTGATTTTTTCATAATCATTTGGTTTTAGTAATGTGTTTAGATTTATCTGTTAACCAAGTCTAACAGAATTGAAAAATTAGCGATAAGATATGAGAATAGAAATGAGCTACATCACCATCATTTGGTGAACTTTATAATCATATGGCGCAAAGTATATGACACAGAGAACATAGCATCCTGCACGTTAGATTAAATTTCAGTAAAATATCTCGATGAATGCACAAAGTTTGCTAAGTTTGTATAAACAGAATAAATCCTCACGCAATGAAAACTGCATTAATAACAGGTGCTTCCGAAGGCATAGGACTTGAGCTTACCAGACTCTTTGCACAAAACCATATGAACCTTGTTCTGGTTGCACGAAATGAGATTCGCTTACAGGAAATTAAAAATGAGGTATCGCAGCAAGGTATCGCAGTTTCTCTTTATGCCAGGGATCTCAGCAAAATTGAAAATGCGATGGAAATATACAATGATTTAAAATCCAAAAGTATCTCTGTCGACTATTTGGTAAATAATGCAGGTTTTGGTATCGATGACGAATACACTGAAATACCCTGGCAACGGGAGCTTGAGATGTTTAACCTGAACATGATTACGCTGGCGTATTTTACCAAGGAATTTGCAAAAGATATGAAATCAAGAGGCTTTGGAAGAATCCTGAACCTGGGTTCTACAGGATCTTTTCAACCGGGACCATATATGGCCGGATATTGTGCTACAAAAGCTTTTGTCCTGAATCTGTCAGAAGCGGTAAATTATGAACTGAAAAATTCGGGCGTGAGTGTTACAACCCTTTGTCCGGGTGTCACCAAAACCAAATTTCATGATGTGGCTCAAACAGGCCAAACACTAATGTCAAAAATTTTAGCCCAGGCCACACCAAAAGATGTAGCGAAATACGGATTTAAACTCATGATGAAGGGAAAACAGTCCGGTATTCACGGACTCATGAATAAATTAATGATTTTTTCCATACGCTTTGGCACCCGCAAATTAGTTGTTGCCATGTCTGCCAAACTCCTGAAAAGTAAGAAATAGAAACGGATCGTAAGAGAGTTTAATGAATCATAATTAATGCACGTGAAGTTGCCTCTTTCTGACTTCTTTTATAACTGATTCATTTGGTAAAAGCTCTCCCCAGTCCGCTTCGTCCGAACCTTCCCAGATGGACTTGCGCTCTGCATCACTAATTTCATCCCGCCAATCCGAAACCTTTTCGCTCTTTAATACTTCTTCCACCTTTTTGAGTGTCAATGGCGTTGTGGTATTAAAAATGCGCTGAACTAATTCAAGTTTTTTAGCTAGCTGGTTCATTGACTTTGATATTAACACCCAAATTTATCCAATTTACCACAGAGTGTGATAATAATTTACCTGATATTCAACATCTTTTGGTCAATAAACATATGTTTAGCAACATGTTGATATGCCTGAGCAAATCCATGTTACGCTTTTAATGAACCCGAATAACCGTATTCCATCCGTACTTATCCGTCCGGGTACCTGTCCGAATTTCAGTAAGCATCCTTTTTACCTTCTGAGAGAAGTGTTCATTGCCAACAACGGGCAGGTTATAATCTGTTCCTAAAATATTAACAGACTTTACAGGCGAAGTTACCGCTGCAGTCCCTGAACCAAAGACTTCCTCCAGTTTACCGGCCTGAAGCAGGGTAATAAGTTCCAACGCACTGATTTTCCTTTCAGCAACTTTATAACCAAGATCCACCGCCAGAGATAAAATGGAATCACGTGTAATGCCATCAAGAATAGTATCCGAAAGTGGCGGTGTAACAACAGTTCCGTCAATAACGAAAACAATATTCATGGTCCCTGATTCTTCGATGTTCAGCTCAGGAGATCCGTCCGTCCAGATAACCTGATCGAACCCTTGTTGTTTGGCAAGATGTGCAGGGTAAAATGATGCCCCATAATTACCGCCACATTTGGCATAACCAGTTCCTCCTTTTGCCGCACGAATAAACTTATCTTCTACTTTAAGCCTCAACGGTTCACTGTAATAGTCCCCTACCGGACCGGCAAAAATGATAAATTTATATTCGGACGATACTTTAACTCCAAACCTTTCTTCCGTGGCGAACATAAAAGGTCTGATATATAATGAAGTTCCTTCGCTGTTTGGCACCCACTCCGAATCGGTTGATACCAATTGCTTTATGCCTTCCGAAAACAAATCAAAAGGAACTTGAGGCATACACAAACGTTCCAGTGAACGGTTAAACCGC
>DATBXH010001029.1:0-2763 GCA_036514375.1 Bacteroidales bacterium
AAATTCACTGTTTATCAACAGATAGCGTTCCTTATCAAAAATTTTAGCGGCACTAAGATTTATGTTACAAATTATCCCCTCTTGTGTAAGGGATAAATATCCGGTTGGTGCATAATCATATAATGCAATATATTTTTGAACAGCATTTTCGGCACGGTTTCGTTCCTGCTTAAGTTCTTTACTTCGCATTTCAAGCTCAATCTGACGAATCATGAGCTCATGCTTAAGCTTTATTAAATTAGTTTCTTTTGTTGATAAGGCACTAGTCTGATTGCTTCTAAATTTTTCCTTTACTCCTGGCCGTAGAGCAGGTTTCCACATATCGTTGCGTCTGGTCCTTTTCATACATAGTAGTTTTAAATAAAACTTGTCAGTTATAACCCTTATCACTCGATCTCTAATAATGAACAGAACCCTTTGAATCAGGGATACTAAACTCCTCCTTGCATTTTCGTTGCAACAATAAAAATGGCACGGAAATCCCGTTGGTGTGAACTATTTTAAATTCTAAACCCCTGTTATAGTACTGCAATACAAATTTTACAACTTCGTTCCTGGAATGGAAATCATCATAGGTGCCAGTTAGAAGCCTTTGCAGTACATACCCTTGAAAAATTTCCTCCCAAAGAATTCAGGGATAAGTTTCATAAACAATAACCGTCACAAAATTTTTAATAGTTTCAAATCTTTATCCTAATGGTTCTTGGGAAATAGAACAAATTCAAATAATAAAAGTTTTAAGGAAGGTATAATTCACCAATAATTTAGAATTATAATCAGGAAGAACATGAAACATGCAGGAGCCAGTTTATCCAATGCTGACCAGATGTGTAAAAATAGTTGCGGCTAAATTAGAAACTGAGCAAAATCAATGAATCAAATAAAAAGCCTTGCCAAACATAAATCTGGCAAGGCTTCATTAAAATTATTGTGTTCCGCAATTACATTTTTCTATGGCGGAACCTGGGTTAAAGTGATTTCAAATATTCATCAGCATTAAAGGCAGCCTGACGGCCGGAATAGATGGCCCGTACTACAAGACTGGCACCAGAAATCGTGTCACCGGCAGCAAACACTTTGGCTACATGAGTCTGTTGTTTTTTATTCACAACAACATTACCCCGATTATCGTATTTCATGCCAAGATCATCGAGCAAACCTTCATGAATTGGCTGTGTAAAACCCATTGACAAAAGCGCCAATTCGCAGGGAATTACACGAATTGAACCTTCAACCTCAACCATTGCCATTCGCCCGTTGGCATCTTTTTCCCAGCGTACTTCAACTACTTCAGCGCCTTTCAACTGACCATTTTCACCGATAAAACGCTTGGTGGTCAAGTTCCAGCCACGTTCGCAGCCCTCTTCATGGGAACTGGAAGTCTTTAAAATGGTGGGCCAGAAAGGCCAGGGAGTTTCCGGGTTTTTCTTTTCAGGTGGTTTCGGAAGAATTTCAATCTGTGTTACACTCTTTGCGCCATGACGGTTGGATGTACCCACACAATCCGATCCGGTGTCTCCTCCTCCAATCACAAGAACATTCTTGTCCTTTGCATGAATTCGTGAAGCAGGATCAATGGTCTGTCCATTTACTACCTTGTTTTGCTGGGTAAGGAACTGCATGGCAAAGTATACACCTTTTAAATCGCGCCCTTCAACAGGTAAATCACGAGGTTGCATTGCACCCATGGTAAGAACAATGGCATCGAACTCTTCCATTAAAGCCTTTGCAGATATATCTTTTCCGACTTCAGTGTTTGTCTTAAAAATCAAACCTTCAGCTTCAAGCACTTTCAAACGGCGGTCAATAATTTTCTTATTGAGTTTAAAATCAGGAATACCATAACGCAGCAAACCTCCAATAGCATCATCCTTTTCAAACAGAGTGACCGTATGTCCTGCCCTGTTTAAAATAGTTGCAGCAGATAATCCGGCGGGACCGGAGCCTATAACAGCAACTTTCCTGCCTGTACGAAACTTAGGCGGTTTTGGCTTGATGAATCCATCCTCAAACGCACGTTCAACAACAGCACATTCATTCTCACGAATAGTAACCGGTGCATCGTGCAGATTAAGCGTACAAGCTTTTTCACAGGGCGCCGGGCAAACACGTCCGGTAAATTCAGGAAAATCATTGGTCGAATGAAGCAAATCGCTGGCACGTTTCCATTCGCCACGGTATAAAAGATCCTGCCATTCAGGAATCACACTGCCAACCGGGCATCCCCAGTTGCAATAAGGAACACCACAGTCCATGCAGCGTGCTGCCTGCAATTTGCGGTCTTCGGCATTGAGAGTCTGTTCAACTTCTCCGAAATCATATATTCGTTCCTGGACAGGTCTGTTACCTGCCTCTTTTCTATCGTATAGTAAAAATCCTCTCGGGTGAGCCATATCTTTATTTTCTTAATAGTATTATTTATAAATTGCTTATTGACTATCGATTATTAAATATTTATCAATGGTCAATTATCAATCATCGATTAATAATCGTGTTCAACTTGTGCAACTTTCTTCTTGAGCTGTTCGAGCTTTTCTTCGTCAAGAACACGCTTGTACTCAATTGGTAGAACTTTAATGAACTTATCTACATACGAATCCCAATTGTCAAGTATTTCCTTGGCTCTTGGGCTACCCGTATATTCGAGGTGACGTTTGATAAGTCCTTTTAGTTCCCGTTCATCCGCCAAATCTTCGATAAGAGAAAGTTCTACCATTTCCATATTACAGAAATAATCGAAATTATTATCTTCATTAAGTACGT
>DATBXH010001030.1:0-2719 GCA_036514375.1 Bacteroidales bacterium
TATTTTGATATTTCGGGTTATCGTCCCCCAAAATTCAGTGTATGCCCAATCCGGTAAAATAAAAGTTACAGGGAAAGTTGTAGATGTTTCTACTGGTGTGTCATTACCAGGAGTGAGCATTTCGGTAGAGGGTACTACTATTGGGGTTGTAACTGACGTTTCCGGTAATTATACAATTGAAGTACCTGATAAGAATGCTGTACTAGTTTTCTCTTATATTGGTTATCTCAAAGAACAAGTTACCGTATCGGATAAAACTACTATAGATGTACAGCTTTCTCCAGACGTAACTAAGTTGGAGGAGGTTGTTGTGGTTGGTTATGGTACTGTCAAGAAAAGGGATTTGACCGGAGCGGTCGCCTCAGTTTCCAGCAGTGAGATAGCTAAACAACCAGTTGTTAATATTACGCAATCTCTCCAAGGAAAGGATCCAGGAACAATTATATCGAGTGTTTCAGGAGCTCCAGGAGCTGGTCTTAAGATTCGTGTACGTGGTGCTAATTCAATTGCAGGAAGTAATGATCCACTGTATGTTGTTGATGGAGTAGTTTATGACCTTGGTACTAATGAGCTTAGTGTTAATGATATAGAAAGAGTAGAAATACTTAAAGATGCTTCCGCAACTGCAATCTATGGATCACGAGGTGCAAACGGTGTAATTATGATTACAACCAAGCGGGGAGAGAACCGTCCTGCCAGTATTCAGATTACTGCCACTATGGGTATAGGTAAAGTTCCATATAAATATAAGTTGCTTGATGCAGCTACCTATGCCACTACTTATAATGTTTACAAACCTGGTACATTTTCCAATACTCAGATTGAAGGTTATAAGCAGAATGGAGGGGTTGATTGGCAGGACCAAGTATTCCAAACAGGAATAACCCAAAATTACGGCATCGGTGTAACTGGTGGAAATTCATCTGTTACATATTATTTATCAGGTAATTATATTAATCAAACAGGTATTGTGACCAATACCAATATGTCTAAATACTCGTTACGTTCCAATGTTAGTTCTACCATAGGAAAACATTTGAAAGTTGATCTTAATATGTTTGCATCCAGAACCCAAGGATTAAATAATAATGACAATGGATCCAAGGGATCCCCAGTATGGCTATCTGTAATTTATTCTCCTACAGCATCAATTTATAATGCAGACGGAACATGGAACCGTCTGGATCCTCTTTCCGGGCCTGGATATTCTAACCCATTAATGACGCTTAAGGAAAGGCACAGCGATTATACAAACAACACATTGTCAGCAAACACGAAGTTGTCTTATGAAATTATCAAGGGCTTGAAATTCGATGTAACATTAGGAGCAGATAATATAAGTTCTCTGACAGGAAATATATCCAATGGTTGGATAACTGGAAATACAAACACTTCAGCATCACTAAGCGAATCGAAAACTTATGAATTACAGAATAGTAATGTATTGACCTTTAATAAAAAATTAGGAGGAGTTCATGATATTACGCTTATGGCAGGAAATGAACAAACAAGTACATTGTATCAATTATTTTCGGGGAGCGGCAACACTATTGATCCTATTTCTGTTGGTTATGACAATCTGGGATTGGCATCTACTAAAAATGTTGGATCAAGCCGCACGAAATATGCAATGCAGTCTTTTTTTGGTAGGGCAATGTATTCCTTCAAGGATAAATATTTATTTACAGCAACCTATCGGGCAGATGGAACATCAAAGTTTCAGGGCAAGAACAAATGGGGATATTTTCCTTCTACTGCACTTGCATGGAGAGTTTCAGAGGAATCGTTCCTAAAAGATCAGCTGATTGTCAGTAACCTTAAAATCCGTGCAAGCTGGGGAGTTACAGGTAACCAGAGCGTTCCGATCTTTGCAACTTTAGCACAAGTGTCCAGTTGGTCCAACTCATACGGACAGGCATCGATGTACCCAGGCACCTACTATACAGGTGCGGATAATCCTGATCTCAAATGGGAAAGTACAACACAAAGCAATGTGGGTTTTGATCTTTCTGTCCTTAAAGGAATCTTAAGTTTAACAGCCGATTATTATGTAAAGAATACTAACGATTTGTTATTAGCAGTCACCATTCCTGATTATGACGGAGGAGGTTCTGTATATAAAAATGTTGGAAAAATACAAAATAAAGGATGGGAGGTCACACTTACTGCCACGCCAATCAGCACCAAAGGAATAAAATGGGATTTTAGTTTTAACGTTTCCTCCTACAAAAATAAAGTAATAAACTTAGGTAAAGATACCTTTATGAGAAGCTCCACCATACCGGCGGCCGGTATGTTTACCCAATCTCCGTTTGTCCTACAGGTAGGCCAGCCAATGGGATCAATCTATGGTTATGTATGGCAAGGGGTATATAAAACTTCTGAAGCCACTGAAGCAGCAAAATATGGTAGATTACCGGGTGATAACAAATATCTCGATGTTAATAATGACGGTAAAATTGATGGTAACGATCAGAAACTGATTGGACATTCTTTACCAAAGTTTGTATGGGGTTTCAGTACCGATATTTCGTACAAGAATTTATCTTTAAATATTATGCTTCAGGCAGTATCAGGAAGACAAATCCTTAATACAATGTATGCAGCCTCTTCGGCGATTTTCTCTGATGCTACTGCAATATCAAGTGTTGATGGATTAAATTACTGGAGTACTTCGAATGAGAATGCCAAGTTTCAAAGCCCAACAAGTAATCAGGCC
>DATBXH010001031.1:0-2209 GCA_036514375.1 Bacteroidales bacterium
TGTCTCGTCCTTCTTACAACCCGTATAAAGGGTTGTAAGAAGAAGTACAAGGGAAACAAAAATTAGATTCTTTTTCATAATGACTTTTGTTTAAATGATTTATTGAAATTTGAATTTTAGTCCTACAGCTATATTTAATCCGTAATATTCCTTCCTGTCCTCAACTGCTCCGTGATATGTTTTTACATCGGTAATCTGATCGTTATTTGCGTTTCGTTTGATATACTGAATCATCGGGGAATTGAGGATATTTGATGCTTTGACAAATAGTGTCCAACCCGATTTGAATTTTTTCTCTGCCGAAGCATCTAAAGTGATATACCCTGCCTGCCATGTATCATCATCCAGATAGCGGGAAACAATGCAAATTCGTTTACCCGTATAGGCAAAGGATAACTGCCCTTCCCAACCATTTCGTTTATCCTTGAATAGCAATGAGAAGTTAACCACATGTTCTGCCTGGCCAAATAAGGGCCTCGTTTGGTTAACGTATTCCGTAAGGATTTTATTCTCAGCACTGGTGTCGGGGTTTGCAATCACTTTCATTTTGGTGGTAGTAATATCAGAGCTGGTGTAAGTATAGTTTGCTTTCATTCCAAGCCAGCCAAAATATTTAATGACATCCATCTCAACGCCGTAATTGTTTGCATCCCCAAAATTCATGGGCATATAATATGTGTCCTGCCCAAAACCGTTCATCATACCAAATTCAATAGGGTCCTGAATTCTTTTATAGAAAAAACCTATCATAAACTGTTCTAATGGACTGGGGAAGTATTCATAACGAAGGTCGAAGTTGTCGGCTCTGGTGTGTTTCAGATCAGGGTTCCCATGTTCCGTATAATCTTCGTTAATGATGGTATATGGTACAATCTCGAAGAAACTGGGACGATTGATTGCCTTGTAATACGATAAATGCAAGTTAGCATTTTTATGAACTGTGTACTTGATATTAAGACTCGGTAGAATATCAATATATTTCTGGTCACCTTCATTTCTTGCCCCCTGTGTAGTAAATTTCAAGTTATACCCCTGGTCGGTGTGTTCTGCCCTCACTCCGGCAATAAACCGGAACTTCTCCAACGATAATTTTCCCATCACATAACCGGCCCCTATTTTCTCAGTTGCATCATAATTAAGCGGGTTGCTTAGGTCGCCAAAACTTTTGACTGAAAATTTAATCTGATCAAAATTAGTATAGTCTACTCCCCTGATCAGCTCATGCGGGTTGTCTTTGGATTCATCATCTGGCGAGAAATAATATTCGTTAAAATAGCTGTTACGGACCTTATTCCTGTACAATCCGCCTGTTGAAAGATCAAGTATAGTACCGTTTTTTAAATTAATACTATACTTAATATTAGCATTTCCGGCCAGGTCCTTGTCTGAGTTATGCTCCCACCTGCGGGTCGTACCATCACTCTGTTCGACACTGGTAATTCCGTTGCTGTTGATGAGTTCCTCAATTTCAAAATTGTCGGGGGTCTCATTCAGCGCCTTACCATAAGATAAATACCAATCGACATTCAATTTGGAATGATCAAAGAAGTGAAATCCTTTGAGCGTTGAATTCATGATCGCCTGGTGGTTCCACCTTAAACGTGTAGTCTGGCTATTTTGGGTAGTTTGAGTGTTACAGGAGATGGCTTCCCTTACCTGGGCTGTACCTAAATCCATATAGGCATTATACCACATAATTTTATGGTTTTCCGATAATTTCACATCGAACTTATTGTGAATGCCTAAACGTGTTTGCTGGTTAGAATAAAAACGGTGAGTGAATGGCTGTGTTCCATCCGGATTCACTGATGGATTATATACATCACTTGAATTTCCGCGGATACTTTCCTGGTAACTTCCCGCAAGCATAACGCCAATTTTGTCTTTCAAAAAACGGTCACCGAATGAAAATCCGCCCAACAGGTTGGGAGAGGCCTTCCCGGAATTGAGATGAAGGTTTTTCGTGGTAAAATCTTTCATTTGAACCGGATAGGAGAGGCCATATTTTTCGCTTGGTGATTTTTTATTTATGGCAGCTGCATCAAAGGATTGATAGTCATTGCTAAAAAAAAGAGAGTTGTAGCCTGTTGCTAGATTAGCTGTCAGTTGTATATTCGACGGCGCATCTTTCATGACCATATTGGTTGCTCCGCCAATACCGTCGCCTTCCATGTCTGCAGTAAGAGACTTACTTACTTCAAGACGGTCG
>DATBXH010001032.1:0-6304 GCA_036514375.1 Bacteroidales bacterium
TCGAAGAGAAAGTAAATATGAAAATAAACATACATAATATAAAATTTGAATCATGGGTAAAATAATTGGAATCGACTTAGGCACAACCAACTCGTGCGTTGCCGTTATGGAAGGCAACGAACCTGTTGTTATTGCAAACAACGAAGGTAAACGTACAACGCCTTCGGTTGTGGCATTCTTGGAAAATGGAGAAAGAAAAGTTGGCGATCCTGCTAAACGTCAGGCTATCACAAATCCGAAGCATACTATTTACTCCATAAAACGTTTCATGGGCGAAACCCATGACAAGGTTGGATTGGAAATAGGACGTGTACCTTATAATGTGGTCAAGGGTGATAACAACACACCTCGCGTAAGTATTGACGACCGTAAATATTCTCCGCAGGAAATTTCTGCTATGATTTTGCAGAAAATGAAAAAAACCGCTGAAGATTACCTGGGTCAGGAAGTTACTGAAGCAGTTATTACTGTGCCCGCTTATTTTAGTGACTCGCAACGTCAGGCAACTAAGGAAGCTGGTGAAATTGCCGGTTTAAATGTTCGCCGTATTATTAACGAACCGACTGCTGCTGCTCTGGCTTATGGTCTGGACAAAGCACACAAAGACATGAAGATTGCGGTGTACGACCTTGGTGGTGGTACATTCGATATTTCCATCCTGGAATTAGGTGACGGTGTGTTCGAAGTAAAATCTACCAATGGTGATACCCATCTTGGTGGTGATGATTTTGACCAAACCATTATCGACTGGTTGGCTAGTGAGTTTCAGAAAGAAGAAGGCATTGACCTTCGCAAGGATCCAATGGCATTGCAAAGATTAAAGGAAGCCGCTGAAAAAGCTAAGATTGAGCTTTCGAGTACGACTTCTACCGAAATAAATCTGCCTTATATCATGCCGGTTAATGGCATTCCAAAGCACCTGGTAAAAACCTTAACCCGTGCGCAATTTGAAAAACTGGCCGATTTGCTGATACAAAGGACTGTGGAACCCTGCCGTTTAGCTTTGCGCGATGCAGGCCTTTCGGCCTCTGAGATAGACGAAGTAATTCTTGTTGGTGGATCAACACGTATTCCTGCCATTCAGCAAATTGTTGAAAAGTTCTTTGGAAAAGTACCTTCCAAGGGTGTTAACCCGGATGAAGTTGTGGCAGTTGGTGCTGCCATCCAGGGTGGTGTGTTAACCGGTGAAGTAAAAGATGTGCTGTTGCTTGATGTAACACCTCTTTCTCTCGGTATTGAAACACTTGGTGGTGTTATGACCAAATTGATTGAGGCCAATACCACCATTCCGACCAAGAAATCGGAAACCTTTACCACTGCTGCAGACAGTCAACCTTCGGTTGAGATACACGTTTTGCAGGGTGAACGTCCAATGGCTAAGGATAACAAGACTATTGGCAGATTCCACCTCGATGGAATTCCACCTGCACCTCGTGGTATTCCTCAGATTGAAGTTACTTTCGATATCGATGCAAATGGTATCCTTCATGTATCTGCTAAAGACAAAGGTACCGGCAAATCACAAAGTATTCGTATCGAAGCATCGTCAGGACTGTCGGACGCTGAAATAGAAAGTATGCGTAAAGAAGCTGCAGCCAATGCAGAGTCTGACCGTATTGCCAAGGAGAAAATTGACAAACTCAATCATGCAGACAGCTTGATTTTCCAGACTGAAAAACAACTGAAAGAGTTTGGCGATAAATTACCTGCCGACAAGAAAGGTCCGATTGAAGCTGCTTTGGGCAAACTAAAAGAAGCTCATAAAAACCAGGATTTAGCAGGGATAGACAAGTACACACAGGAATTAAACGATGTATTCCATAAAGCCTCTGAAGAGATGTATAAAGCAAGTCAGGGACAGGGTGCACCTGGAGATAATGGTCAGCCGCAGGGTGATGCTGGTGCTTCAGCAGGCAACAAAAAGGATCAGGAAGTAACTGATGTGGATTTTGAAGAAGTGAAGTAATTAATAAACTAGGACTCTCGTTTAGCCTTTCCAAGTTTAGAGACTTGGAAAGGCTTTTTTATTTCATTCAGGCTTCTCAGGAAGCAATTCCCCGTTAATCTTAACATTCTTCATCGTAAAATCCTCCGTATATTGTATCTCCTTTACAGTTCCTGCTTTATTTACGGTTATATCCTTCAATCTGATATTCTTAAGTTTTGAGGCTGGCATCCCTATAGCTGAAATGCCCATCTTTTCAACATAATTACAGGTAATATTTTCAAGAGAAATATCTTGAATGCGCGGAGGAAAATTACCTCCCCGATAGCCATGATAATTAGTACGGAAATAAAGGAAGGCATTCTTGCTGGAATCCACCACGATATTACGAATCTTTATATCCTCGATATATCCTCCTCTGTCCAGGTTTGACTTAAATATGATCCCTACTACGGCATTGCGGATCTTACAATTCTCGATATATACATTACGGACACCCCCTGACATTTCACTTCCAATGCACAATCCGTTGGCCAGGCTGGACCGGAAAGTGCAGTTCCTCACTACAATATTTTCAGTGGGTTGCCCCACACGCCATCCGTCTGCATCGCGACCAGACTTAATGGCTATACCATCATCGCCTGTACGAAAATTACAGTTCTCCAATAAAGCATTTGTTGTTGATTCCGGATCAAAACCGTCGTTGTTGGTATTTTCGCTATAGATGGCGACATTTCGCACAGTAACATTGGTGCAGAACACCGGGTGAATGATCCAAAACGGAGAATCATAAATCGTAATTCCTTCAATCAGTACATTCTTACAACCAAAAGGCTGAATCATGCAGGGACGAAGATAATGCCCGGGGCCAAACACTCTCTTGTAGACCGGAACACTATCGTTGCCCATCTTACGGATCAACTGCTGATCCGCATCCTGTTTCAAACGCCAGGGAGCAAAGGTTACGGAACCATTCCCATCAATTACTCCTTTACCGGTTATGGCAATATTATTACACTGATAAGCATAAATAAATGGCGAGTAATTGAAGAGTTCAGTACCTTCCCACTTGGTCAGCACCATGGGCAAATAAGCATTGGTATCTGTGCTGAACTCCAGTCGGGCACCTTCGGACAGGTATAAATTTACGTCACTTTTTAAGTGCAACGGACCATTCAGAAAATATGTCCCTGAGGGAACCACCACTCTGCCGCCGCCGTCAAAATTGCAGGCATCAATCGCCTTTGTAAAAGCTGGTTTGGCATCTGTTTTTCCGTCTGCTTTTGCGCCAAAATCGGTGACCTTATAATCCTTATCACGAAAAACAGGGATAACAATGCTCTTTACAATTTTATCAGCATTGTCCCAACCCTGGGAGACATTATTAGTCTGTTGATGACAGCCCGCTCCAAATGTTATGAAACCAACAAGTACAACAAGTTTGAGAAAAGAATAAGATGTGTTCTTCATAATTTCATGGTTCTTATTATTATTTATATTGACTATCAAGGTTAGATCAAATTTTTAAACATCTTTTTTCGTTTATCCTGCGGGGATAAAAAACGAAAGTATAAATTTATGGCCAATAGGAAAAGATTCTTACCTGTCTTAATTAAAATTCAGCAATGAAATATCTGATCTTCATTATCACATCAATGCTAATTCACCTTACTGTGAATGCCCAAAATATGGATGAATGGCACGATGGCAGCGCCATTGAACTTAAAGGAAAGATCTATATCCTTTCGGTTTTTATTACAACACCCGGGAAAACATGGACATATGATGAAAAAACCGACTTGTTAACCAGTCAGTTTAAGGCCCAGGATTGGTTAAAGCAGCAGGCAAAATTGTATGGCGCTGATATCTCATTCGAGAATGGCTTCTATGGCCTGAAATCAGACATTGTAGTGGATGAAATAAAAAGTATCAAAGAGCTTTATGAAGCCCGTCAGGACTGGGTTTACCAAGTGCTTACCAAAATCGGCTACAGCTCACCGCTCGAATTTCTGGAACGCTTAAAGAATACGAAAGACTGTGCAAACGCACTAGTTATCATTTATGCCAACCAAAGCGGAAGGTCGTATGCTGTACCATACAGCACCGGTAGAAATAAAGAGAAGTATTTCTTTGAAGGATGCACGGTTTATAGAAAAGATACGTATTACCAATACACCTGTGGCGCTACCATTGCTCATGAAATCTTACATCTCTTTGGCGCATGGGATTTGTACAAACGGGACAAAACAGATAAAGAAAGAGCAAAGAAAGCAGATGCATTATTCCATAACGATATTATGATAGGTGGGACTTGCGATCTGGAGTCATTAAAAATAACCAGGCTAACGGCATGGCTGGTGGGTTTATGGAAATATAAAGAAGATGTCTTTGAAGAGCTCCGCCCCAGAAACCATCCGAGTGAATAAATGGCAAAGTTTCTTATTTTGCCAAATAGAACTTGAAGAATCGCCTGATGTCAACCGTTTTTTCAAGAGGTTTTCTCTCCTCCAAAAATTCCACCAAATGATTGGCAAAGAAAGGAGCCTGGGAAACGCCTTTAGTACCCAGGCCATTGAAAATTGCCATGACTTGTTTTTCAGGATGCAGACCCAGTAATGGTTTTCGATCTTTTACCGTAGGACGAATGCCAGCCTGGTGGTCAAAAACGGTAAACGAGGAAGTAATGATTTGCCCAAGTCTTTGGTTAAGCCCTGCTTTCCCCTCTTCCGTCGGATTTTCGTCCAAATCATTCCATGTATAGGTGGAACCTACTTTGTAAGTATCGCCTCCTATCGGAAGTACGAATATTCCTTTATTCAGAATATTGGTAAGGTTCAGTTTTTCATCGTGAATTGTCAGCATTTCACCTTTTGAAAAGACAAAAGGTAACCACTGGAAAAATGGATTCTGACGGGCTTTGTATCCTTCGCAGAAAACAATTTTACGTGCCTGAATATCTTTCCAACGCACAGCATCTTCTAGAATCACCAGGTCATTGTAATCAAACTTCCTTTCTACCAAGAGGTTTTCAGTAATCATCCAGACCTTGAATACCGTTGTCAGCTTCACCATATCAACATAGCCTGTATTTTTAAGCTCTACACCCCCTAAAGAATTTACCACCCATTGGTTCTTAAATTCAGGTATTCCATCATTAGTCACATAACAGGATATGTCTGATGTTCTCATTTTTGCTGACCAATCCTCCCTATCATGATCGTCGGAAAAGAGTTTTACGAGATTCATGCGATGATAAAAAGTGCAGTCCAGATAACTTTCCATTTCCGTGTAGGTGCTTTCAGCAAATGGAAAAAGAACGTCGGCCATCCAGGTTTTAACATTCCGTTGGCCCGTCACTGGATTAAATATGCCAGCACCTACCTGTGATGCTGATGACGGATTGAATTGATCCACGATTACAATTTCCTTCTGTCGCCTTAACAGGAAGTAAGCAAGCAAGGTGCCTGCAAGGCCCTGCCCTATTATTAGGTAATCGACCTGACGCATACATATTTTAGTTGTTAGAAGATAGTGCTTAGTACTAAGCACTATCACCTGAGGTCTGAGGTCTGTCGACCGTGGACAACCATAAACTATCAACCAAGCTTTTTCAGTATTTCCCTGACCCCGTCTCTGTACGATGTGGGTTTGAAATTAAACTGCTTTTCGAACTTACTGCTATCGAAAAAATAATCTCTATCGTACTGGTACCGCATTTCGTAAAGCTCGTGCATCAAAGGAACAAACAGGCCCGCCATCCATATCATTGCCGATGGAAAGAGCTGATATTTGTTACTCTTGCCCATTTCGGAGGCAAATAACGAAATCCATTCTTCCCCTGTTAAGGAATTGGGATCGGTAGGCAGATTCCAGATCTGGTTCCAGGCGTCGGTGGAGTTGCCAAGCATAGCAGTTGCTTTCCCCGCATCGGGTGTATAGGTAAAGGAGTGCTTCGTTTTAGCATTAAACATCCATTGAGCCTTTTTATCCTTAGACAGGTTCTTGTACACAAGCTCCATAAGAACACTGGTAGCACCTTCAGCTCCATAAAAATCGGCCGACCGTGCAATAATGGCCTGAAGCTTTCCCTGGTCAACCTTTTCAAGGATCATCCTGTCCAGTTTGGCGCGGATTTCACCTTTCTTACTCGTCGGGCTAAATGGGGAATCTTCGGTAATATGCTTCACATTGTCACCTCCAATCATATACACATTATCAAAGAATACCAATTTACTCTTGTATTCTATACATGCGTCAATCACATGCTGCATGAAAACAGGCCACGATTGTTGCCATACTTTGAACCTGTATTCAAACCCAACGGTTACATACACCACGTCCGAACCTTTAACTGCGGCG
>DATBXH010001033.1:0-2513 GCA_036514375.1 Bacteroidales bacterium
GAAAGGGTGGGTAAAGTCTGTTTTTACAGCATAAATGTTGATTTGAGACGGCAAATCATACAATAATGTGTGCGACGAGTAATCGCTGCTGTCAGTATATTTTTCACGGTCGGTTAAGGTTTGGTTTCCGTCCGACTTGTAAATTATATAATCCAGATCGGCCGAGAGTGTAGTACCCGTGGTATCGAATCTGTGTTTAAAATTAAAATTTATTCCTCCGCTCTTCCACTTGTAACTGCCATCCGAAAAGCCATCGGTAGTATTTTCCGGTCTCAGATTGCTATCAGTTTGCATGCCGGAAAACGTCTGTTGATCGTTTTTGGGACGGGTTGTACCTGCTAACAAAAAGCCAATGGTAGTTTTCGGCGAAGCGAAATAGTCAGTTCCCAGGCGCACACTTAATCCGTTCGATAAATAGGAATATCTTTTATCACTTACGATTTCGGACTCCAGTGATTTATCCGGATTATAAAAGCTGCGGTGAAGAGTCTCCTCATTAAAATTCCGGCTCCTGTTGAAACTCAGGTTACTAAAAACCGATACTTTGTTTTTACGGTAATTCAGGTTGAGTGCATCGTTGGTCCTGGAATAATATCCCTGGTTGTAGCCCAAATCCAGATTCCCGTTAAATCCTTCGATCTTATTCTTTTTCAGAACGATATTAATAATGGCACCATTTGCTGCATCGTACCTGGCCGAAGGATTACCGATTAATTCGATCCGTTCCACTACTCCTGCAGGAATAGAACTTAAATAACCTGATAATTCCTGGGCCGATAAATACGTGGGTCTTTCATCGATAAGTACAAGCACACTTCCTTTTCCATTAAGGGTTATATCTCCGTTAACATCGATCATAACGCCGGGGCTTTTACCAATGACTTCGAGAATATTACTGCCTGCTGCTGTGCCCATGGCATCGACATTTACAATGGTACGATCTGTTTTATGCTGAATCAAGGGCTTTGAAGCAGTCACAGATACTTCTTTCAGCAGTATATTTTTTTTAAGCATTACAATCATGGGGAGAGCAATAGAAGTGTGATAACTGTCAATTTTCAAAGGGACGGTTTTATATGTTTCGTATCCCAAATAACTGTATACTAGCAGGTAAGTGTTGTTTGGAATATGTTGAATCACAAATCTGCCGTTTTCATCGGAAATTGTTGATTTAACCGTAGAAGAATCACTAGGAAGAATCAAACCGACAGCAACGCCTAAAAGCGCCTGGCCATGTATATCGGTGATGGTACCGTTGATTTTGCCGTATCCCGATTGTGCAAGGGTGATTTCTACTACTATATTCCAAAAAAATAGAAATAAGATAAGCCTTTTCATAAACGTAATGTTTTAATGAGACAAAAGATCTCACAAAAATTCGCTTATGGTTTCCATTTGAAAAATAAATAGGTTATATTACAATAACTTAATGTTGGAATATCGAAAAGGGAGGTTCAAAAACTGATCATGGATACCAGGCAATCCATCACGATTTTTACAGTTTTCGACATTTTCATTTTACGCTTTGGATTCCAACGCAGATATTTACCTGCATGAACTCAATACAAAAGAATAAGGGCATACGGATATTTCTGCACATAGTGTTTTGCCTGACGATAGCGGGAGGGCTAATATACTTCAACAGTATGGGGTTTAATATTGTAGGATTGTCACGAAATGGCAATCCGTCGGTGAGGTATACAGGGTATTTCTATATTTTGGGTTGTATTTACCTTGGACGTTGGGTTAGCCGGAAATTTTGGTCCCATCATAATCCTAATACGAGCTTCTTTTTATATTCAGTGATAAGCTGGCTGGGTATATTATTGGGCTGGTGGTGTATCATAAAACTGTTCTTTGCTCCTCATGCCGGATTTCTTGAATTGTCGATATCTGCCGGCTCATTCTTTTCCATGGCCTTTATCGGAGGTATCCTCGTAAAAATGGTCAGGATGTCAATACAATCTCAATTGCAGGAAGCACAAACGATTGCCGAACACACCAAAAGCGAATTAGGTATTTTACAATCGCAACTTAGTCCTCATTTTTTATTCAATACCCTGAATAATCTGTACGGTATTTCTATTTCGCAGCACGAAAAAATTCCTCCCCTGTTGCTCAAATTATCAGATCTATTGCGGTATTCGGTGTATGAATCGAAGGAGTTGCTGGTACCTTTGAAGGATGAAATAACCTACATCAGAAACTACATTGAATTCGAGAAATTACGAATTGGTGAAAGACTGACTCTAAATACCGATTTAGACAGCGTTGCGGATCACCAGGTGAAAATTGCACCCATGCTTTTCATTGTATTTATCGAGAATGCCTTCAAACATTCCAAAAATACACCGGAAGAAAAGATATTTATTGACATATCCCTCAGGGTCAACAATGATTCCGTCAGTTTTTCGGTTAAAAATTCTTATCATAAAGCTATTGATAATCATAATATTCAACTAAAAAACAGTGGATTTGGACTGGAAAATGTCTCCAAAAGGCTGGAATTGCAA
>DATBXH010001034.1:0-4062 GCA_036514375.1 Bacteroidales bacterium
AACTGATCGATTTCCGGGTATCGCAGATTAATGGTTGCGCTTATTGCCTGGATATGCATTCCAAAGATCTCCGTGCAGGAGGAGAAACAGAACAGCGTCTTTATATGATGGATGCCTGGAGAGAAGCACCTGTATACACCGAACGCGAACGTGCTGCATTGGCATGGGCCGAAGCCGTTACAAAACTTACAGCAGGTCATGTACCGGATGAAGTTTACCAGGAAGCAAAAAAGCAGTTTTCCGATGAAGAACTGATCGACCTGACAATGGTTGTGATTAGTATCAACAGTTATAACCGGATTAATGTGGCCTTCAAAACCCCTGCAGGATCGTACCGGGTGGGAGAACATGCAGCCTTGATCAAATAAGATTAAGGTGAACAATTTAACTCAGATTAAGTCACATAGTGAAAACTTTAAAACTCAGGTAAAATGAAAGAATTTATGTTCATATTCAGGCAACCAAGCTACGATCATAGCAAAGTATCACCTACCGAAATGCAGGCCATAACTAAGAAATGGACGGACTGGAGAGAAAGTATCACTTCCCGGGGTCATTTGGTCAATCATGGTTCCCGCTTATCCCTGGAAGGAAAAGTTCTTAAGGCAGGAGGCGTTGTCACCGACGGTCCCTTTGTCGAGATCAGGGAAATGTTGGGTGGTTTTATGGTTGTCAAGGCCGAAAGCCTGGAGGATGCTACCACATTGGCACACGGTTGTCCTGCACTGGACGTCAACGGAAGTGTAGAAATCCGTCCTCTTTATGTATAAAATTAGTTGACTCTGTGGAGCTCTGTGTATTCTCTTGCATTACAATTTACAGAGAATACATGGGGAACCACGGGGTTTTATTGTTTAACGGACCATGGAAAAGGAATATGAATCATTAAAAGAGCTGTTCCAGCGGGAATTTTCAAAAATGGTTGCCGTGATAAGCAAACGTTTTGGATTACAACACATAGAAACAGCAGAAGATATTGTTAGCGAAACCTTCCTTCTGGCGGCAGAAACCTGGGGGTTGAAAGGCATTCCTGAGAATCCGGCAGCTTGGCTTTACACTGTAGCCAGGCAAAAAACACTATATCACTTCAGAAGAAACAAAATCTTTGAAGAAAAAATAGTCCCTGCCATCCATTCAGAGGAAAAAGACAATGAAACAGATGAATTAAACTTTTCCCGGCAGAATATCCGCGACAGCCAGTTACAAATGATTTTTGCCATCTGTAATCCGGCCATTGCCAGTGAAGCTCAGATTGGATTAGCACTTCGCATTCTTTGCGGTTTTGGTATCGATGAAATTGCGGAAGCATTCTTAACCAGCAAAGATACTGTCAATAAACGATTGTTCAGGGCGAAAGAAAAGTTGCGGACTGAAAAAGTAACCATGGAAATGCCTCCGGAAAATGAAATACCTGGCAGACTCGATAATGTCCTGCATACGATCTACCTTTTATTCAGCGAAGGATACTACTCCAGCACCCAAAACCAGATTTTACGTAAGGATTTATGCCTGGAAGCATTGCGATTGGGAGTCATGCTGACGGAATACGAAAAGACAAACCTCCCAAAAACAAATGCTTTGCTGGCTCTCATGTGTTTTCATTCGTCAAGGTTCCATGCCAGGGAAACCGACAAAGGATCGATGATACTATATGATCAGCAGAACAAGGAACTATGGGATATTGAGCTCATCAACCAGGGGCTTTATTTCCTGAATCTTTCGGAACAGGGAGAAGAAGTAAGTTCTTACCATTTGGAGGCCAGAATTGCATACTGGCATTGTACCAGTGAAGATACCAAAGAAAAATGGGAAAACATCCTGTATTTATACGACCAACTGCTCTCCGTTAATTATTCCCCAAGCGTAGCCCTGAACCGCGTTTTCGCGTTATACAAAGCCAACGTTGATCTGCCGGACAAAATGGGGCAAAAAATGGCCTTGGCTGAAGCCGAGAAATTGAACCTGGGAAATAACCACTTTTATTTCCTTTTATTGGGAGAATTGTATAAAAACATTGACAATGAGAAAGCAAAATATAACCTGCAAAAAGCTTTTTCTATGGCCAGGACTCAGGCAGAAAAGCAGGGCATCAGTGAAAAAATAGACAGCCTTCAGAAAACCGGCATATCAACAAACTTTTAATCATACAACAATTAAGTTATCTGCAAATAATCATTATTTTTGATTTCCTTAAGTAACGAACATATGAATCTGACTGACCTGATTTCTAACATCCACTGGTTACCTGTCATCGTAATGACCATTCTTTCTTTTGCACTAGGAGCCTTGTGGCATAGCAAGATTCTTTTCGGAAAAACATGGGAGAAGGAGATTAATCCTTCCGGGACTCAACGAAAATTCAACATCCCGCTTATTTTTGGCGGAACTGCCGTAGTACATTTCATTGCCCTGGCTGCACTAAGTGCCGTCGTTTCAGGGGCAGGTGCAGGCAACGGACTTCTGGCCGGTTTCTTTATATCCATCGTCTGGATTGTTCCGGCAATGACCGGGACCTATCTTTTTGCCACCCGTTCGTTAAAATTACTTGCCATCGACGCAGGAATGTATGTCGTACTCTTTTCTGTTGCTGGCTTAATTATGGGTGTTTGGTAGAATCACTCTGAAATCCATTGGATCCCTAAGCTATTCTATATCCTCTATGGGAAAACTAATAACTACGAATTACTTTTTGCATATTTACAGGAATATAGTAGCTTTGGTACTATAAATCAGTTACAACTAAAACAAACAAACTATGATTGGATTCAGCATCATTGCAATTATTCTTATTTTGACCATTTACGTGGCCACTGTCTATAATCGTGTAATCCGCAAAAAGAATGAGGTTGAAAAAGCCTTTGGTTCAATTGATGCCATGTTAAAAAAGCGTTACGATCTCATTCCTAACCTGGTCGAAGTAGTAAAACGATACTCGGCTTATGAATCGGGTGTTTTTACCGAAGTTACAAGATTACGGGAGCAACTCAATGATAATCTTTCGACAGAAGAAAAAATTGTTTTGCATAACAACCTTGCAAAACAATTGAATGGTATGATGGTTTCGGTTGAAAACTATCCCGATTTAAAGGCAAGCCGCAGTTTTTTACAATTACAGGCCTCCTGGAACGAAACCGAAGAACAAATAGCAGCAGCAAGAAGATATTACAATGCTGCAGTAGCTGAATACAACAATTCCATCCAAACATTTCCGGCAAATGTAATCATGGATCAGTCTAAATTTACTTCCAAAACAGTATTTGAAATTGACACAACAGAACGTCAGAATATATCGGCCAAAGAACTGTTTAATAACTAACCTGCAATGATAAAGACGGATGTCGAAGTTCATGAATTCTTTAAAAATGAACTTCACGAATCACTTTTGCCGTTGGAAAACTTCAGACTTAAAAAAGTAAACAAAATCAGGAATTACTTAATCGTTGCCGCGATACTTATAATTCCAGTGATCCCTGGCATCCTCATGCGTATTCCTTTGTTAATTGTGTTTAGCGGTTTTGTTTTGGCGATTTTTCTGGGCTCAGCTTATCAGACACTTGAGAAAATGAAGCTTGTGCTGCAACGAAACTTCAAGTCTGATGTGTTGCCGAAATTGCTTGAGTTTATGTTTCACGAATTTGATTATATTCCCAATCAGCGCATTGCCCGATCCACATTGACTGATAGCTTGCTTATTTCCGATGAGATAACCACTGTAGAAGGTGAAGATTTTATGCGTTTCAGGTTAGGAGAAACCGGTATTATGTTTTGTGAAACCACTGTTTTTCGTTTAAACAAGAGCGATGGGCCTATTTTCAAAGGTGTTTTTCTGGTAGCATCCTTCAATAAGCATTTTTCATCGCAAACTGTAGTATTGCCGAGAAACAAGGTGTCCCTTTTGGGATCAATTTTTAAGCATAAGATATTTGACATCTTTCACGAAATTAAACTGGAAGATCCCGATTTTACTAAAGAATTCATCGTTTTCAGCACCGATCAGGTCGATTCAAGATATATCCTTACGACAAGCCTGATGAACCGAATTCTTACATATAAGGAAAAAGT
>DATBXH010001035.1:0-2606 GCA_036514375.1 Bacteroidales bacterium
CAACGTCTTATCAACTCATCATTAGGGTAAAACAGAATATTCCAGGTTTTTAGATTGTTCAAATCGGTATCATTGTCAGTTTCAGGTGGCGCATTATCATCAGGTGCTTCCATTGCCCCCTTTAGTACCTGGATAGTATCCTTTAATTGCTGATGCCTTTTTATATTATCTTCATTTACAAACTCTTCATCAGATATTAATGCCCTGATATGATCGGCAATCGAAAAAGAAAATTCAACCAGTTCAGAAGTCAGGTTCAACTTACCGCTTCTCACCAAATCATACAAGCTTTCAGTTTCATGGGTGATTTCAACCACCTTTTCGAAACCAAACATACCACTGGTACCCTTAATGGTATGAATTATTCTGAAGACCTCATTGACGGATTGATCATTATTGCCTTTTTCAAGTTCAATAAGTAAATTGTCCAGGCTGGTTAATAATACACCAGCTTCGTCAATAAATTTTTGTTTTAAATGACTTATATCCATTGTAGTTAAAATCTATATACCCTTAGTATTGAGCAGTATATTTTCGGGGAAGTAATATTTTCCAGACATAACGGTTTCTATAGCATGAAGTATTTCAGAAAAGATGTTGCTTTTAAATACACAACCTTTAAATCCGGCTTCTACTAATGAAGTAAGGTAAACCTTGTCGTAGTGCATTGTAATTGCTATAAACTTTAAATGATTGTTGGCCCACAAAGCTTTTTTAGTTAGGCTAATACCATCAATGTCTGGCATCATTACATCCATTAATATTATATCTGCCGAATTCAGATTGGAAAGGTTATTAAATTCTTTACCACTGGAAGCTTCTCCAATTATCTGAACATAGAACTTATTTGTAAGTAAATTTTTTAATGCATTGCGAAAAGATTCGTTGTCGTCTACAAGAATTACTTTTAGCGTTTTCATAAAGAAAATTTTAATTGTTACTTCTTATGCAAAGTTATAATGGAGAATAGGCGCAAACACCACCTGGACTGATGGAAGATTTTGGTATGGGTATTGAATTTGACTGGTTACAGTAATGGTTATCCCCACCCCTGAGTATGGGCAAAAAAACGACACCCGGCAAAATCAAATATTCTGCCGGGTGTCGCATAAAGTGAAATATCTTGTCAGATTTCGATTATTTTGTTTTTCAGTGCAAAAAGCAACAGGCCGACAGCGTTGTTGCAGCCGGTTTTAGAAAGGATATTGGCACGGTGCCATTTTACGGTATCATAACTTAAATTGATTTTGTCTGCAATTTGTTCGTTAGTTAAATTTTCGCAAATAAGCTTTAGAATTCCCATTTCGCGGTCAGTGAGGTCAATCTCTATTTCTTTCTTTGGCTTTGAACTGATATTGAGAATAACTTTTTGTAATAATTCCGATGAGAACCAACTTCCTCCTTTAGCTACCTCTTTAATAGCTTTTTCTAATTCTACTATACTTGCATTTTTTAAAACAAACCCTTTAGCACCGGCTTCAACCATATTAAAGTAGTATTGTTCGTCGCCAAACGACGATAAGGTAAGGACTTTTAAACCTGGCTGTTTCTCTATGGCTTTTTTGGTTGCTTCGATGCCATCCATTCCGGGCATCGAAATATCCATTAAAACTAAATCCGGTTTGTGATTGTCCAGCAATGCTAAAAGTTCGTTTCCGTCCCCGGCTTCAGCAATAACTTCAGCCGTCTTTTTTAAAGTGAGCATTTTGCTTACACTTTCACGGAACATGGTATGGTCATCGGTGACGATTAATTTTATCATTTTGTATTATTTACAAGGCATATTAAAGTAATAAATTTCCTAAAGATTTTATTAGTGAAGAGAAACTTTTATTGAAATTTTAGTTCCACTGCCTATTTTGCTTTGTAAAATGAATTGTCCGTTTACGGATTTTAACCGGCTTTGAATGTTTAACAGACCAATACCTTTATGACTTTTATAAATTTTATCTACATCAAAACCAATACCGTCGTCGGAAAAATCGATAGTTAAAATATTATCTTCCATTTTAAGGGAGACGCTAATATTAGCGGCCTTGGCGTACTTAAGGGAATTATTGATACACTCACATACAACCCTGTATAGGATGGTTTCTGTTATTTCATCAAAACGACCAATATGTAAGGCTTGGATAGTAATATGAGTCATACCTGATTTTTCTGCTTTTTCTGAATAAGCATTGAGCGCTTCCACAACACCATAGTTTTGTAAAACGTGAGGGCTTAGTTTAAAAGAAATATCTTTTACTGTCCGGGTTGATTCTTCCAATAGTTTTTGAATATCAGCAATAATAACTTTTGTATTTACATCTGGTCCTGGTTCGGCTAGCCATTCAGTATACATTTTAGCCGCAGATAATAGGGGACCTAGCCCATCGTGTAATTCCTGCGAGAAATGGACGCGTTCCTTCTCCTCCGTGTCAATAACACTGTGCAACAATTGTTTCTCAAGTTGCTTACGTTCGGAAATATCGCGTATCATTAGCAGCAACATTTCCTGTTTATCGATATGAAGGGCTGTAGCGTTTATTTCAACAGGGAAAGAACCATCGTTATTGATAATAATTTCTGTTTCAAAATTATTGATTTCATCCTTATTCCAAATT
>DATBXH010001036.1:0-2185 GCA_036514375.1 Bacteroidales bacterium
ACATTGCAAAGACAAAAGGCACCAGAACATTTCCATGGAGGTTCTTTTTAATAACCGATAATGATAAGCAAATCGTTGAAAACGAAATGCCTCTCAAACTGGCCAGGCCAAATCAGATTGCGGATTGTAGCTGGATTAAACCCGGTCAGGTAACCTGGGAATGGTGGCATGGAGCCCGTCTTTACGGTGTGGATTTTAAGTCGGGTTTCAATCAGGATTCGTACAAATACTATATTGATTTTGCTTCAAAGCATGGTATTCCCTACATCCTCATGGACGAAGGCTGGGCAAAATCGACCATGGATCCCTTTACACCAAATCCAGCCATCGATTTGTTTAATCTCATAGCGTATGGTAAAAGTAAGAACGTAAAAATCGTATTGTGGCTTACCTGGCTGGCAGTTGAGAAAAATTTCGCTGTATTTAAAGCATTTCACGACTGGGGCATTGCAGGTGTAAAAATCGATTTTATGGATCGTAGCGATCAATGGATGGTTAATTATTACGAGAGGGTTGCCCGGGAAGCAGCCAAATATCAGATTCTGGTTGATTTTCACGGAGCGTTCAAACCGGCTGGCCTCGAAAGAGCATATCCCAATGTACTGTCGTATGAAGGTGTCGCCGGCATGGAATGTAATATAAGCGGAGGTTTCGTTACTACCGATCATAATGTGTATCTGCCATTTTTACGCAATGCCGTAGGACCTATGGATTATACACCCGGTGCCATGTTCTCTGCTCATAAGGAAGATTACCGAGGAACATGGACAAATACGATGAGTATCGGAACCAGGGCTCATCAACTGGCATTATACGTAATTTTCGAAAGCGGTTTCCAAATGCTTGCCGATAACCCTTATAACTACAACCGTGAAGCAGAATGTGTCGATTTTATTACCAGTGTTCCTGTAACCTGGGATGAAACAAAAGTACTGGATGCCAAAACCGGCGAATATCTTTTAATTGCCCGCCGCAAGGGTGAAAAATGGTTTATTGGCGCTTTTACCAATTCTAAAGACCGTAAACTTGAATTTAAAACTGATTTTTTGAAAGCCCCCACATATTCAATGTCCATTATTCAGGACGGTATAAATGCCGACGTGCAAGCCATGGACTATAAAAAGACAATGAAACAGGTTAAAAATAACGAAGTAATCACTGTCGACATGGTTAAAGAAGGTGGATGGGTAGCTGCACTGGAGCCAGTTAAATAGTTGGTTGTAATTCTATTTCAAGGAGAAAAGCAATGAAAAACATTTTTTCAAAAAAATTAAGGCAAACCATACCCGGAGTTCTAAATGGAAAGGAAATGCATATAGATAGTATGATACGTAATACCATTCTTTCAGTAATATGTAGCTGCCTGTTCCTACCTGTCGGAATGGGGCAGTCAAATGGTATAAAACATTTTGACCGGGTGGCGAAAGGCTTTGTCAATCCGCCTGATTCTGTTCAAACCAGTGTGTATTGGTACTGGTTGTCCGATAATATTTCGAAAGAAGGAGTTATTAAAGATCTCCGGTCGATGAAGCGGGCTGGCATTAACCGCGCCTTCATTGGAAATATTGGTTTGAATGATCTTCCTTACGGAAAAGTAAAAATGCTCAGTGAAGCATGGTGGGATATTCTTCATACGGCCCTGAAAACAGCCTCCGAACTCAATATCGAAATTGGAATATTTAATTCTCCGGGATGGAGTCAATCCGGCGGACCGTGGATTAAGCCCGAAGAAGCCATGCGATATCTTTCTGCTTCTGAACTTCGTATTAAAGGGCCTGTCAGGTTTGTACAGAAGCTTGAAAAGCCTGCGGCCGGTTTTCAGGATGTAAAAGTAATTGCGTTTCCGGCTCCCAAAGACGATCAGGTCGTGTTGAACACAAAGAACAGCATGATTACTTCTTTGCCTGCGGTCGCCGATCTGTTCAAAATTACGGATGGAGACAATACGACAGGCATTGATATCCCGGCCGGCAAAGAGTTTACAATTACGATGAACACCCGCACATCCGTGACGGTGAGAAGTCTTACGGTTCGTTCGCTCGATCGGTCGTTAACGGCAAAAGTTTTACTTCAGTTTAAAGACAATAATGGTGAATATCAATCGCTTTCCGAATTTCAGATTGACCGGACCAATCCTGCTTTAAATGTGGGATTCGAACCGTATGTTCCAGTGGTGGTTTCTTTC
>DATBXH010001037.1:0-5520 GCA_036514375.1 Bacteroidales bacterium
TCAGTGATTTTTAACTGAGCGGCACGCGCAATCATTTTATTAAGCATATCGCCGCTGCCCGCCATTACGAAACGAACATTATCCATTCGTTGCAGAACTTTATGGGCTACCTCTATAAAATATTCAGGTCCTTTTTGCATAGTTACACGGCCCAGGAAAGTCACGATTTTCTCATTAAATCCCTTTCGAAAGGTTCCGTTTTCTCTTATAGCAATTGGCTCAACAGCATTGTACACTGTTATTATTTTCGATGGATCAATTCCATACTTCTGGATAACCGTATTTCTTGTAAAATTACTCACTGTAATAACCCTGTCAGCAGCTTCCATGCCCTGTTTTTCCAATTCGTATACCCCTGGATTTACATTTCCCCCACTCCGGTCAAAATCTGTAGCATGTACGTGGACGACAAGTGGCTTTCCGGAAACTGCCTTTGCGGCCATACCAGCTGGATAGGTAAGCCAGTCGTGAGCATGAATAATATCAAATTTTAGTTCGCTTGCGAGCACTGATGCGACCACCGAGTAATTAGCTATTTCCTGGAATAGGTTTGGTCCATAGGTTCCTGAAAATTGCAACATGCCTTTATCGTCTGCGGCTACATAACGATTTGCCCCACCATATTTTACTTCAAAAGCTTTTTCGTATTGTTCCGGCGACAGATAGGGAATAAGATTAACTCCAACTTCCAATACATTTAAGGGGTTAATAAACCCTTTTACCTTTACATTTTTTTTTACCACAGGTATTTGATTGGCGCCAACAATGCTCACAGAGTCCTGTATTTCATCACCAAACACCTTTGGTACGACAAATGTTACCTCCAGATCCGGGATTTTTGATAATCCTTTTGTCAATCCATAGCAAGCAGTTCCTAACCCACCTGATATGTGAGGTGGAAACTCCCATCCAAACATTAACACCTTCATGGTTAATTATTATTATATTGTTCTACCATCTTAAACATTTGCAATAGAGCGGCCACGCTCCATGCCTGTGATATGGCTCCTTTGGCATGATGTGGAGGATCGCCGTTATATATTTCCGCAATAGTTCCTATCCCTTGTTTTGTCATTTCTTCTTCGAACCCATCAATTAGTTTTTTTATGTGAGATACACCCGATTGTTTATAAAGTTTCAGGTATAATCTGCTATAGGGCTCAAGTAACCATGGCCATACTGTACCTTGATGGTAAGCCTTATCACGATTCTCCTGGGAGCCTTCATAAATTCCCTTATAATTGGGATGTTTTGGGCTTAGAGTTCGCAAACCCCGAGGTGTTAATAGCTCACTGGTTGCCAAATCAACAATGGATTTTTTCATTTCACTTGTTAGGGGACTGTAATTTAAAGATGCTGCTATAACCATGTTAGGCCTTACGGAACAATCAACAATATCGCCATTTACATAATCCGCCAGGTAGCCTTTTTCACATCTCCAAAAGGTATCAATAAAAGATTTCTCAATCTTTTCGGGAAGATCTGCATAAGCTTTTACAAATTTTAAATCTTTATATTCTTCGGCTAACGCTATCGTAAATTTCAGGGCATTATACCATAAGGCATTAATCTCTATCTGACAGCCAGTGCGAGGCGTAACAGGAACTCCATAGACAACGGCATCCATCCAGGTTAGTGCTTTATCGGGTGCACCTGCAAATATTAATCCGTCGTCCTGCATTTTAATGTTAAAAGACAAACCCGCGCGGAAACCATTGAGGATGTCTTTCATATGTTTCCCATAGCGTTCCCAAATTACCTGTGTATTACCTGAATATTCAATGTATTGCTGTAGAGCACTAAAAAACCACAATGGAGCGTCAACGGAATTAAATGCGGGATTTTTATCATTGCCCATGTTCGGAAATAACCCGCCTTTCATCCGTGCAACCATTGTATCCACAACGGAAAGAAATGTTTCTGTGTCATCCATGGTTAACGTTAATCCAGGCAACGAAATGAACGTATCGCGGCCCCAGGTCCCGAACCAGGGATAGCCTGCAATTACTTCTGTTTTATTCTCTTTCCTTACAATGAACTGTTGAGCAGCAGTTTTCAAACAGTTCTTAAAATTGTCACGAGGTGTTCGTTTATTAAGCTCATTGTTAAATTTCTTTTTAAGCTGGGCAGGATCATCCTCTTTTAACGCACCTGAAAAAATGATACTTTCACCCTTTTTGATGTCCGCCTCAAAATAGCCTGGCACAAACAAGTCTTCCTTATAATCATACCCACGCTCTAGTTCTTTGATATATTCAATGTTATAGTACCAATCAGGTATCTGGACAAATTCCACTTCTTTTGAGAACTGCATATAAAGACTCGGAAAACCAGCATACAACTTGGACTTGATGCCATTTGATACCTTTGTAACTTTGGTATTGGCTACCATATTGGCATGGGTGAGTTCATGAATGTTCCTAAATGCAAGAAATGGTCTGAATCTGAGTTTTGTAGGTGAATGAGCATCTTCCAATGTATACTTTATAAGAATTTGTTCCTCCCGATCAACCAGAAGACTTTCCTTCTTCAGGAAAACACCTCCGACCCGAAATGTAGTCACTGTAATTACATCCGTTTCAAAATCCTGTATATATTTATGACCCTTAGGAAAATAGCTATCACCCTGAAATTTATGAATACCTAAATTAAATTCGCTGTTATGTTGTATTACGGTTTCATCTAAATTCGATAGAAATACAAATCTTTCACCGTCAAATTTTTCGACAGGGCATACCAATAACCCGTGATATTTTCTTGTATTACAGCGTACCACCGAGCTGCAAGAGTAAGAACCACCACGGTTTGAGCGCAATATTTCCCTGTCCAGAGAAAACTCCAGGTTGATTAGTTGCGAAGAATCAAACTTTAAATATGCCATTGATAAAGAGGGTTATATTAATAATTAAACAATAGGGTTAGTAAATTGTTTCGGGGTTGTTATTAAGACCTATACTAAATTAAAAAAATATAAGGTAATATCCCAAACTATTTTCAATAATAAGTTTACCCCATATTATCAATCTATTAGGTTTATCTTAAATTTTCTTTCCTGTATATAATCCGGATTAATTCTATGATGGATCTACGATTCATTAGTAACAACCTAATTAAACAGTAAATAAAAAATAGCTATATTCGCCGGTAGATATATTTACATGTTTATAGATTACAAACTTATGAGAAGGCTTATTCTATTCCTATCCATTTCGTTACTAATATATTCCTGTAATAATAATAGTGTTGTTATCAAAGGGAAGCTCGAAAACCCAAAAGGATCATACATTTACCTGCATGAGCTGACACTTAACGGAAATGGTTTTTCTGATTCTGTTTTGCTCAATAATTCCGGATCATTTAAATTTAAAAAGGAATTGAAGTATCCTATGTTCTATACTTTACAGGTAGGTAAGAGCAATGACCTGGTTACAGTGTTGGCTAAACCAGGTGATCGGATCAAAATTACCGGCAAGGCAGATAACCTTTTACAGACTTATTATGTAACAGGATCGGAGGAATCAAAGGATGTTCAGGTGCTTGCCAGGCATTTGAAAAAAACGATTAACACACTCGATTCATTAAACAATATTTACTTGCAGTTCCTAAACAGCAAAAACAAGAATATTGAAAACATTCGTAATATTCTGTCCATGAATTATGATAACTGCCTGGAAGAGCAGCGGAAATTTTCCATTTCCTTTATCAAAAACAACCCAAATTCGCTTGCCTGCGTAATGGCTCTTTATCAACAAATAAACAGTAAAACATATGTGTTCGATAAGGAAGATGACTTTAAATATTTTATTGCAGTGGATTCCGCATTATTCAGGAAATACAGGGATGCGCCCCATATCCTGGCCCTTCATACGAACATTGAGCAAATGAAGGAACAGAAACGGGTACTTCAGTTACAGCGAATGTTATCCATTATGGGTGCTAAAGCTCCGGAATTAGCATTGCCATCTGCAAAGGGCGATACGGTGCGGTTATCATCTTTCAAAGGCAAAGTTGTGCTGATCGATTTCTGGGCCTCATGGAACAAGGAATGTCTCAAGGAAAACACCAATTTGGTTGATCTGTACAAGAAATACAAATCAAAAGGATTTGAAATTTACCAGGTTTCGCTTGATAAAAGCAAAGATGACTGGACTAAAGCTATTAAAGATGGTGGCTTATGGTGGACTCAGGTTTGCGATTTCAAATACTGGCAATCTCCCGTTGTCAGCCTGTATAATTTTGATAAAGTCCCTACTACTTTCTTGATTGACAAGTCAGGCACTATTATTTCAAGGGATCTAAAAGGTGAAAATTTAAACGAAAAACTAGCTGAACTCTTTGAAGAAAAACCCAGTACAACCGGTAAACAAGTTAGTTCTTCCGGGAAATAAGAAAGCTTACTTTGCATCGGATTTTCACCTGGGTTTATACCCCCCCGAAAAAAGTGCCCGGCGTGAGAAAATTATTGTGCAATGGCTCGACGAAATTAAGAAGGATGCCGGAGCACTGTTTCTGGTAGGCGATATTTTCGATTACTGGTACGAATACCGTAAAGTAACAGCCCGGGGATTTGTAAGGTTCCTGGGGAAAATTTGCGAATTTACTGACAACGGGATCCCTGTTTATTTCTTTACAGGTAACCATGACGTATGGGTATTCGACTATCTTCCTTCCGAAACCGGTGTCAAGGTATTTTATAACCCGATAGAGATCGAAATTAACAATCATTGGTTTATTATTGGTCACGGCGATGGTGTTGGCCCAAAAGATACCGGGTATAAGATTCTGAGAAGCATATTTCACAATAAAATTCTGCAATTCTTATTCTCCAGGATTCATCCGAATTTTACTTACTGGCTGGGGCATAGCTGGTCCAAACACAGCCGGTATTCCAAAGGCATTTTCGAACCGTTTCACGGGATGGACAAGGAATATAACGTTCTTTTCGCAAAAGATTACCTGACATCAAAACACATCGATTATTTTATTTTTGGGCACAGGCATATACCTATGGATATTAAGCTCAACGAAAGCTCAAAGCTTATCAACCTGGGTGAATGGATCTTTAGCAATACTTTTGCTGTTTTCGATGGAAATACCGTAGAACTTACTTCCTATAGAGAAAAGGACGAATGGGATAAAATCAATTTTGTAAGGATTCCATAAACGAAGACCTGGAAAGTTCTGTAATAAAAAAAGCTGCCCGCAAGGCAGCTTTTTTTATATAAACTTCTATCTCTTAATTACTTTTCTATTCTCATCTTGTAGAACGAACGCCATACGAAGATCAATGCTATAATAAGGAAAACAATACCTACATACGGAGCCGTGTCGCGGAAGTTTTCACTGATAGCGATTTCCATGGCAAGGAGACCAAACAATGTGGTAAACTTGATAATCGGGTTCATAGCTACCGAAGAAGTATCCTTGAATGGGTCACCTACAGTGTCACCTACTACAGTGGCAGCGTGGAGTTCAGTACCTTTGGCTTTCAGGTCTACTTCAACCACTTTTTTGGCATTA
>DATBXH010001038.1:0-5527 GCA_036514375.1 Bacteroidales bacterium
GACGACGTAAACGGAGCGTTGAAAGACGCTGAAAGCAATGGAGTAACCTTAATCGACAAAACTTCGCGCAAAGGTGCCGAAGGACTGAACATCGGCTTCCTGCATCCCAAATCTACATTTGGCGTACTTACCGAGTTTTGCGGAAAGAAATAAGAAAGGGATGAAGTGATCGGTGATTAGGGAGAAAAGAGCTAAAGAAAGGAAAAAACGGTCCCGGATTAGCATTTTTTTCATTCATTCATTTATTCATTTTCTTCATTGACTATATTCTTGTCTCTTTTTTCATTTTTTCGTAACTTAGATTATATAAATTTTGGGTAAAGGAAAACCTTTGCGCAAAATTTGAGTATAAGTGAATGTTTTGTGAATTTTGTTTAATTAACCCATGTTTAACTTAAATAATTTATTATGAAGAAGTTTAATTCATTAATGTTAGGAGTTTTAATTTTATTTGCCGGATTTTTTGCAAGCTGTAGCAAGGATACAACAAATGATGCAACTATAAGTTTGGCCGGTGATACAGGCTATACGGCAACTGATGCAACTGTTCCTGCCAACGGTACATTTACTGTAAAATGGACGGCTACCTCTTCCGTCGATATGAAGTACGTTTCGATAACCAAAGACGACGGTATTCTGGCATCCTGGAATTATATTGAAATAGCCAGTGGTTCTTCAAACACGTATATTGATCAGGCTACTATTTCTGTTCCTGCTTCAGGTGGTCCTTACACATATGCCATTATTATTTACGATAAGGACAAAAATGAATTAACCCGGAAGTCGCTTGTAATTACAATTGGATCGACAGCCACCCTTAATTCATATTCAGCAACACTTTATAATGGTCTGTGGTACACAGATTCCGGTAACGGAGCTTTTATTGATTTGGAAACAGGAACTACTTATTCCCAAACTAGCAGCAGTGCAATACTTTCTTCTACAGATCAGGCTAAAGTAGATCTTTTGTATTGGTATGGAACATCCACAACTTATACATTAGCTTCACCAAACGATGCTACAGCTCAAGGTGCGGATGGTGCTGCAGCAACAAAAAGCTGGACTGTTCGTAATGCTACTAAATTAAAAGTTGTTACTATTACTCAAACTTGGGACAATTTAACAGCTTCAGATATAGATTCATATGCTACGAGCTTTGGTTCGGATACAAAAATTACAGGACTATCAGTTGGTAAAATTATTGCTTTCCAGACAGTCGGAGGAAAAAATGGATTAATTAGAGTGGATGCACTCAATGGAACTAGTGGTTCTAAAACTGATAACGCTAATTTATCTATAAAAGTAGAACAATAAAAACTATTGGACAATAATCAAAAAGGGGCCTTGAGCCCCTTTTTTTGTTTTTAATAATAATAAGTTATCGGAAAAAAATTTGTTAACAGCATGTTAATAAACAAACATCTCTCTAAAGGTTACTTATACGCTTTTTCCAGTATTAATATTAAAATTTCTGTAAAGAAATCCGGAAAAAGACAAACTATTTAATTAACTATAAATCCTCCACATGAAAACACGACCACAGACCTCCTATTTTATGCACAGACTATTATTACCCAGTTTCAACCGGATTATCATTGAAAGCATTGACAACATCTACTATTGTAAAGCCGATGACAGCTATTCGCGCTTGTTCCTGGAATGCGGTAAATACCACCTTACCACTTATAGTCTGAAGGATCTGGAAAAGCCGCTTTTACCCTACTATTTCATCCGGTGTCATCGTTCTTACATTGTCAATATAGAGTATGTAAAAGAAATGGATAAAAGAAAAAATCTGATTATACTTTCCAATGGAGCAGAAATACCTGTATCTCAAACATACCGGAAAAATCTGGTTCAAACACTTGTTCAAACTGCTATCCATATAAACTGACCGGCATAGAATGGTTATTCACCGGAAATGAATATTCATTCACGAAACCAATAAGCAATAAATTCTTTTCAAATCCGAATTTGCCTATTTTGGTTGCACGAAATATTAACACCATTGAATCTGATTACTAACCGTAAAGCATTTGTTATGAAAAATCAATTGTTTCATCCGCTTTTCAATAGCAAACTTTTCTGCGACCCGAACGATTTTCTGGAACAAACCTAATCTGCGGCAACTGCTAACGAAAAAAATTATCAATGAAAGGTCAGGCAGGTGAAGTGCCTTGACCAAAGCAGTTGTGTCCCATCTTTTTGAACGAATCATATCAATTTAAATTATTTACTAATCAAACAATTAATATTTAAACCATTAAATCTTATTATTATGAAAGCTAAAAATTATGTACTTGTTATCTTCTTAACGGTCTTTATGTCGGGTTCTGTTTTATCTCAATGGAATTACGATTATGACAATGACGTGATGAGCCATCAGGCAATGAGAACCAATCTGGGAAACTCCATATATTTAGATGATATCGACGGTTTCCCGCAATTAAATCTGGTTGGTCCGAGACCAACCATAACTCTAATACCAAACGCAGGAAGTGGTTTTGAGTCATATATTAACATTAATAATTTCAGCCTTACGAATATAAATAATGACTTATCCATTGCAAATATGACGCAAGGCTTAAATATGCTAACTTTTCCTTCCAACGGACAAAAAGTAATCGTAGGAACCAAACTGGAAGTTACCGGTGATATCAATTTCACAGGCAACCTGTATAAAAACGGCCAGCTTTTCAGTGGTGGAAGCGGTACCTCGCTTTGGAACAGCAGCGGTTCGAATATTTATTATACCACAGGTAATGTGGGTATTGGAACAACAAGCTTAAGCTATAAACTCAATGTTGGTGGCGACATAAACTTTACCGGCAACCTGTTCCAAAACGGACAGCCATTTGGTGGTGGAAATTCTGTTTGGACAAAAGATGCTTCAAATAATATCAGTTATAGTGGGGGAAATATGGGGCTAGGTACAACTACAGCTCCTCAAAAGAAACTTACAATATTTGGGAACCCAAATAATGGTCAGTCTTGCGGAATTAGAATGGATAATGGCACATGGGCATGGGATATAGAAAATGATGCATGGTCAAATTTAAATTTTAATATGGGTGGAACATTAAGATTTTCACTTTCACGTGATAACGATTTTTACATAGGAACACCATGGTTAACTATGTATCCTTCAACGGATGCCGATAAAGACATGTTTTCAATTGATATGTATAATACGAGCTCTTATAATAAAATGCTCACTTTAAGAAATCATCAAGCTGTTGAAATTTTTGTAATCCAGCAAGATGGGACAATACATGTAAATGGAAAAATACTAGCAACTGAAGTTGAAATAAAACAAAACATATGGGCAGATGATGTATTTTCTAAAAACTACCAGTTAATGTCACTCACAGAACTTGAAAAATATATCAGTGCACATCAACATTTACCCAATGTGCCCACGGAAGCAGAAGTAAAAGAAAAAGGGGTGAATGTGGCTGAGATGAATGCGACTCTTTTACGAAAGGTGGAAGAATTAACCAAATACGTGATTGAGCAGGGAAAAAAACAAAATGAAACATTACAGAAACTTGAAGAATTAAAGAATGAGAATGAACGGATCAAAAGAGAGCTGAGCCTAAGCAAACAGGGTAATAGGTAAAAATTACCAATCGATAATATTAGATTAGATATAAATCTAAACACAGAATGATGAAATGTCTATGATTGGTAAAAACCTATTGAATGAGTCAAATTCAAATATCATTGACATTTCATGTGACCTTAAAATTAAACACATGAAAAAAATAATTTACTCAATCATAATCTTACTCTTGCTTTTGTCCGAAGGTTTGGTTTATTCGCAACCAACTACCTCGGTGGAAAGTTTATGGGATCAGATAAAAGGAAATATTGAGTTTAAGAATAGCGATGTTTATTCTATAGATTCGGTATATGGTGCCAATCAAATAATTACATTAATAGTTGGAGCAGTCAATACACCAAACTTCGATTCGAAAATATTTTTCATCAACGATAAACCAGGAGCGTTTTGGGGACATCCATGCAGGATAATATTCTGCGATCCATGGAGTCTTAAATTTAAAACAGTTGCCATGAATTTTCCTCCCAAAAACCTAAATAGGATGAAATTACTAACACCAAAAAGAAAAGCTGTGGAAGGAAAGTTATTTGATTATTCAAGTTTTAAAAAAATGGGAAAGCTGAAGTCTGATACTCAACTTAAAAGTGGGGAAGCTACTTTGGGGACAGATTATGCGGTAATAATCAGTGGAGGCAGTGTAGATGGTCAAATTGGTAACTCTATCCTAAACAGTTGTGAAGCTGTATACTCAGCATTGGCAAATTCTTATGGATACACAAATATTTATACATTGATTGGTAGCGGGAAGAACTTTGGAAAGGTATGGGTAGATTATCCTGCAAGTCTCGAAAATATATCAAAGGTTTTCGACGAACTAAAAACTAAAGTTACATCCAATGATCGTGTTTTTATTTATTGCATGGACCATGGAGACCAAACTTCTGATAAAAATTCCTTCATGGTAATTTATAACGATTTATTGTTTGATTATAGCCTGGCCGCCGAAGTTAATAAATTATCAGCATGCTGCGTGTCTGTTTTTATGGGACAATGTAATAGTGGCGGTTTTATTGATAATCTCTCCAATGACAATAGAATAATTGCCACTGCCTGTGATTGGAATCAACTAGCCTGTGCTACTCCTGATATATTGTACAGCGAATTTACTTATCATTTTGTTTCTGCTATCACAGGAAAAACACCTTCCGGCGCAGTTGTAAATGCTGATGAAAACAGTGATGGTTATGTTTCTTTAAGGGAGGCCTTTTATTATGCCAAAGATCATGACCGTTTTTTTACGTTTGAAGATCCTCAGTATAACTCAAGACCTGCAAGATTGGGTAAAATTACAACATTAAACAATTCGAATGCCACTGTTAACTTACCGACCACAAAAACAACAACAAACTTTACATTTAGATCTAGTACATTAAATCGGGATAATTGTAATCCAATAAAAAATGATCCTGGTTCATTTTCGCCCCTTTTTTGGAAAGTAAGTCATGGTTCCCCTAGCCTTGATCCCCTTTATGATATAATTAATTTGGAAGCAGAATCGCCTCCAAATTATAATGATCGGAAAGGAGAAGGAATTTTCATAAACTTTAGATTTTTAGGTGGACATAAATATACTTTTGAATTTAATGGAGATGATGACTATTATGGAAGTATTCCCAGCGGATATATCAATACGGTTGCTTTGGATGTAAGAGCAGCTAATAATTTGTCTCCTTCAACTTATGAAGAATGTGATAAAGAAAAAATTCCAGAAGTACCTGCAACCTGCGATAATGTCCAAACACCAGACTGTTCCACCAGCAAGGTAATATATTGGAGCTTTGCGCCCCATGGTATCTTACCGAATGAACTTGGTTCAGAGACAACAGATTTTACATTCGGTCAAAACGATAAATTTACACAACTTTGGTTATCTGCCAACCAAAAAGTTGGTTATTCAATAGGACG
>DATBXH010001039.1:0-2872 GCA_036514375.1 Bacteroidales bacterium
GATTTCATAACGTATCATTTCCTTCTTCATAACAGTTAGCGCTTTTTATTGGGTATTTCCGTCAGCAGTAAATTTGTTTTTCACCGTCCAAGTTACAAAAAGTTAGGTAACATGGTGTTACCTTCCTGTATTTTTCTGGACACTCTCTCGATTTGCTCCAAACGAACATCGATTTACTCCAAACCAACATCGATTTACTCCAAACCAACATCGATTTACTCCAAACCAACATCGATTTGCTCTAAACTAACATCGATTTGCTCCAAACTAACATCGATTTACTCCAAACTAACATCGATTTGCTCCAAATCTTCCTTCGTTTGCTTTAAATCTTCTTTCGTTTACTTTGTTTTCGATGCTACTTATTCACTTTGTAGATAAAAAACGTTTATTTTCTGATCAAAATTATGTTTTTCAGCATAAAACAGCTGATTTTCTGCACCGTGATACGTGACCGGAAGCCCGTATTTATTGAAACTTTAAAATTTACTATCCAGGACTCCCATTTTATGAGAAAATAATGTTCGGCAAATTTCGTTCTTATCATAAACTGTGGCATTTTATTTGCAATGGAATCATTCGATTAGCAATGCGAAACGAAACCGTAAAAAAAACCTGTCGTCACTGAATATTTACCTGCTGATTCTGCAACCTTAATCATAAAAAGTATCAGTAATCAGAGGAAAAAAACCGGGCAGGAACCTTTAAAGTCTTAAAAACTTATATGGCTGGTACAATTTACATAGCAAATCCTTCTTCAATGACAATAATTCTATGGTCTTCCATCATATCTATTCATTTTATTTTAAACTTTAATTTTAATAGTATGGCTTATAGAAAAAGAAGTACCTCGCCAGAGTACGACAAGGCCCAAAACCGTCTGGCAGGGATAAAACAATTTGAAACCAAAATCGATTTTGGAAATGGCCTCACAGAGGAGGCATATCTTGCAGGCATGAAGCTTGTGGATGATTTGACCAAGAAAAACAACGATCTTCTTACAACTGTGGATGGCGTTGCTACGGAACTAGACCAGGCAGAAAAGGACCTGGCAGAACTTTCATCACGTTTTCTGAACGCGGTTGGAAGTAAGTATACGTACGATAGTGTTGAATACGAAAAAGCTGGTGGAACAAGGACCAGTGAAATAAAGAAGACGAAAAAAACCGTCAACACACAAAGTACTAAGTAAGTGTTGGAAGACCATAGATTATTGACACCGGATTTCAGTTATCATAATAAGCATACAGTGTAAGTATATACGCCGCAGAGCCATAACCCACCATCGGAATCGTACCAATATACTGATCGTCTTTATCCCGGATACAGTTACACCAGATATTGTTCGGTTTATAATTATCCGTCACTTTATCCATCTGCAATTTGTTACTGATCATTTCAGGAATCGTATTGTTATTAACCGCTGCTTGTTCGGTCATGTAATTCAGCAATTTTGCCGCTTCCGGTTTTTGGCCAAATAAAATATAGGCCAGCGATATCCGCAAATCAATAAATACCCATTCCTGATTTTCGTAAGGATCCGTCGTATTGAGGCGGATATAACCCGGTCTGTTGCCTTTAATTCTCAAAACCTTATCGCATGCATCCATGTGCGATAAAAACAAATTTTTATCGTTCATCAAACCGTTGGCAAAAATTTCGTACACACCCGAATCATAATATTCAGGGTCGGTCTGTTGTTTGTCATTTGCATTGCCTTTGATGTATTTGTTTTCGCAAAGCATGTGTGTTAAAATACTTTTTTTCATGGCTTCGGCCGCTAACCGGTACCTTTCGTAAGGCAGATGGAATTGCCGTTGCAATGCTGCAAATTGTTCCAATCCCCTCGCACAAACACCCGAAGTAAACGTGTATTGTTTGGGCATTTGCAAATGGTGTTCCCACGGACCCGAATCAGCTTTGATTAATGAATCCGTATCCATGCTATGTATCGTAGCATCGGCAACTTTTGTACACATCACCCTGTTCCATTTTTTATAAAAAATGCTGTCCTTGCTGCGCGTTACGTAATCGGAAAAAGCACACAAAAACAATCCGAAATCATCATATTCAATGTTGGGTCCAAATTCGTTATAGTCGCATTCTTCGGTGCCGTTTCCAAAATATCTGGTAAGCGAGATCTGGTAATCGACACCAGGTCCATAATCCTTTCCATCTTTATAGATGTAATGCTTAAAATGGCCCGAAGGTGCTTTTAACATAAATTCAAGACCTTTTTTTGCTTCGGTAAACATTCCCAGCCTGGTCATTGCCTGTATGGCGTAACTTCCATCTCTCACCCAGGCAATATGCCAAAGTCCCGGACGTAACGACGCCATAATTTGTCCGTGGGAATCAGGAAAGATTTCGTTATCGGCAACCTGCGACATTTTTAAAATGGCAATGGATTGCTCCACTACATTCCGTTCTTTCGGGGAGATATTTTGGGGAATGATACAGGTGGAAAAAAAGTGTTGCATATCATTGATTTCATCGTCCAGCAACGACCTTTTTGCATTGGCTATTTTGGCGATGGCTTTACTGACAATGGCGGTGTCGGTGTGCAAGGAATCGGTAAACGAATACAGATAATATTTCTCATACCTGTTTTTATCGTATTTGCGTAAAACAGTGCCGGTACGTATATTTCCTTTGATGCGGATGGGTAAATCCTGTAAATGATTTTCCAACAGTGTAATTCCACTCACAGGCTTTCCCTGGCCGGTTTCGGCATTGAACGTCAGGTTTTCGATCTTTTGTTTTTCACCACGTACAACGATATAAAAAATCTTGTCACGACGGGTGAACGAACAAAAATAACTTACGGTAAAGTTCTTATAGGTTGCGGTTATAACATGGGTGTTTTTCACAT
>DATBXH010001040.1:0-4664 GCA_036514375.1 Bacteroidales bacterium
CCTGCCGATCTAGGTATCTGGAAAGACGAACATATTGAATTCCTCAAAAGGATAACCGGTTTCATCGCAGAACATAACGCTGTACCTGGTATTCAGTTGGCGCACGCAGGCCGGAAAGCAAGTCATAACGAACCATGGAACGGTGGAAAACTCTTATCAGCTGCAAGTGGCGGATGGAAAACCAAAGCTCCAAGCAGTGTCCCTTTTTCTCCCGAATCGGATGTTCCGGATTCTTTAAGCATAGAGGACATCTCCAGCTTAATAGAAAACTTCAGGGCTGCAGCCAAAAGAGCATTAACAGCAGGCTTTAAAGTCATCGAGATTCATGCTGCTCATGGTTACCTTATTAACGAGTTCTTATCTCCTTTAAGTAATAAACGGACTGATAGTTACGGTGGATCATTTGAAAACCGGATTCGCCTCCTTCTTGAAATTGTGGAAACTGTAAAAACCATCTGGCCTGACGAATTACCACTTTTTGTAAGAATTTCGGCGACTGACTGGATGACTGATGGATGGAGCATCGATGATTCCGTAAATCTTGCAAGTATATTAAAAACAAAAGGCATTGATTTGATTGATTGTTCCTCCGGGGGTATGGTACCTGAAGCAAAAGTTCCGCTCACTCCCGGATACCAGGTACCATTTGCGGAACAGATAAAACAAAAAACAGGTATCTTAACTGGAGCTGTAGGCCTGATTACCGAAACAAAACAAGCAGAAGCTATTCTGTCCGAAGGGAAAGCCGATCTTATACTTTTAGCACGTCAGCAGTTGCGCGACCCATATTTCCCGTTGCATGCAGCTCATGAACTTAATGTTGATACCGAATGGCCAGATCAATATGTAAGAGCCAAACTAAAACACAATTAACATGGCGAAACGAATAAAAATTATGGCGATTTCGGGTAGTTTGCGTTCGAATTCTTCGAACACCATGCTTGTAAAAGCAATCGAAAAACTTATACCCGAAAATATCGACTATTCAATTTATGAAGATTTAAAAAGTATCCCACTTTTCGACGAAAGTGACAATCCACCGGCAGCCATAACCAAATTTCGCGAAGCCATAGCTTCAGCTGACGGGGTTCTGATTTGTTCGCCCGAATATGCATATGGAATTTCCGGTGTACTAAAGAATGCCATTGACTGGACCGTATCATCAGGTGAATTTTACGATAAACCTGTAGCCATCATCACTGCCGCCATCAATGGAGAAAGGGCTCATGCAGCATTACTGCTGATATTTGAAGCACTGTCAGCTCAAATTGACGAAGCAGAAACGTTGATTATCCCCTTTGTACGAAGCAAATTAAATAAAGATGGTGAAATAACAGATGCCACAACGCTTACGGCGATACAAGCTGTTATAAATTCTTTCATACATAACATACAGCATAATAATCAAATCGGGGAACTTCATTAGCCATTACCGTCACTTAAACAATTTTCGTTTGAAGGTGTTAAACCGGTTGTCTGATTCTTACTTAAAAAGCCTTATGATAATTTTACATTAAACCCCGAAAGTTTTCTTTCCGGGGATCAGAAAAATAATTTACATATGAAAAAACTCATCAATTACTCCCCAAAAAAAAGAATCACAGGTATCCTGCTTACCCTTCTATGGCTAATGTCATTCTCAGTGATGCCAGTGTCGTGTCAGGTCACATCCACCCTAAACACCAGTAAACTTATCTTACCGAAAGGATTTTCGTCAACCATAGTAGCTGAATCGCTCGGTCAGGGAAGGCACATCGCTGTTAACAGTAACGGCGATATTTATGTATCGCTTCAGCGTGTCAAAAACAACGGAGGAGTGGTTGCCTTACGCGACACTAATCATGATGGAAAAGCTGACATCATAAAATACTTTGGCAAATATTCAGGAACGGGTATTGGCATTCATAATGGATATCTTTATGTGGGAGCTGATACGATTGTTGTTCGTTATAAACTGCGTCCGGGAGAGCTTCTCCCCGATCCAAATCCTGAAATCGTAGCTAAAGGATTTCAGGTAAATCACCAGCATGGAGCTAAATCCTTTACATTTGATAATGCCGGCAATATGTATATCAATGTAGGTGCACCCTCCAATGCCTGCCAGTTTCCGGACAGAACTTTACATACACCGGGAACCGATCCCTGTCCGTTGCTTCAGGAGTTTGCCGGTATCTGGAAATTTAATGCGGATAAAACAGACCAGCACCAGATGATCGAAGGACAACGTTATGCTTCGGGACTTCGTAATTGTGTAGCATTACGATGGAACCCAGTAACCAATCATTTATATGCGGTTCAGCATGGCAGAGATCAGTTACATGAATTCTGGCCGGAACATTACACGGAAGATGACGGCGTCAATTTACCTGCCGAAGAATTTTTCCTGATCAATGACGGAGCCGATTGTGGCTGGCCGTATTGCTATTTTGACGATCACCAGAACAAAAAATTATTGGCGCCGGAATATGGCGGTGATGCAAAAACTGAAGGAAGATGTGCAGACAAGGTAAAACCTATTATGGCTTTCCCGGCTCATTATGCGCCCAACGATTTAATGTTCTACTCTGGAAATCAGTTCCCGGAAACCTATAAAAACGGAGCATTCATCGTATTCCACGGATCATGGAACCGGGCACCTCAGGAACAAAAAGGGTATAATGTTGTATTTGTTCCTTTTAAAGGAGATTTACCTTCCGGAAAATGGGAAGTATTTGCCGACGGATTTTCTGAAGTTCCGGTAATAAAAAGTCCGCGAGATGCCAAACACCGTCCCTGTGGAATTGCAGAAAGCCCGGACGGTTCCCTATATGTTGTGGATGACAGAGAAGGGACTTTGTGGAAAATTATGTATCACAAAAACATGTAGGATTTATTTGAACAATAAATTTACCTGATAGCAACATGATAAAGAATGTCTCCAGTTTTTTAGGTTTCTTAAGTTTTTTGGTTTCGTGCGGCAGTTACCAGGGATCAGCCTGTTTAAATGGAACCTCGCTTCAATTAATTGCACCACAGCAAAAGCAAGTTCAAAAAGCCGGAAAACCGGACCAGGGAAAGACCATCTTTGAGAGATTCTGTATGTCATGCCACCAGAAAGATGGAAGTGGCGTGCCCGGAATGTACCCTCCCTTGCAGGAAAGCGATTGGGTAAACGGAGATAAAAATAGAATTATAAAAGTTGTAATCAATGGATTACAAGGAGACATTGAAGTAAATGGTGAATATTATAGTCAGGTAATGCCCACGCAAGCATACCTCACAAACAAACAAATAGCCCAGGTATTAAGTTATATCAGAACAAACCTGGGCAATCATGCTGATTCAGTAGGATTAAAAGATGTTGAAGCCATTCGAAAAGAATCGAAATAATAAAAAAATCTTTCTAAAATCTGGTGTCAAGCGTAGCCTGGAAATTGCGCTCAGCACTCCGAGTTATTGCACTGAATAATAGAAAAGGCGTAATCAGCTGATTACGCCCTCTCGAAAACTTTTTTTACAACCACAAATGATTTATAATTTACCAAAAAGTCAAGTGCTATTTTGAAACCACTTCCACCCACTTACCAGGCATAAACGCATTGACACCTGGTTCGTACATGGCCTCACATAATGTTCCCGGGAAATAAAAACGTCCTACATAAGCAGCTGTCAATCGAATCCGAAATGTTTTGGAATATCCGTTCCCAAGATCAAAGAAAGTATAGACACGATCATCCCGAATATCCTGGTAGGTAAAACTATTTCCTTCGCCGGAAACAGCACCCTCATTATCCATCCGGTCATTACCAATTTCCCATCCGGAAGGGAATACCTGACGAAGGGCAAGATTCGTTACCGTACTATTATACAAATTCTTTACCGTTACTTCGGCTATAAAATCAGTTCCCTGTTCAAGTTTCGAAATATCAATACTTCCACCATTCGAATTCTTAAATACAACATTCATTTTTAAACTGTTTTCATAAGGGTTTTCAGGACCCGTTTCAGGAACACCTTCGGTGACAACTCTTACAAAAAGCATCCCCTTGCCGGTATTATTTACCGAAACGGATGCCGAACCGGCCCGTCGTGCATTAAGGTCTATCTGAACTACAGGAACGTGGGAAGCAACTTTGACGCCTATTTTACCCCCTCCGGAATATGAGAACTGAATTTCACGTGAAGCCTTCTCGTTTTCTACAAACTTCGATACAGCTAACAATCCATAGGCTGTAGTTTGTGTGCTCAGCCATGAATCGCTACTTAACGCCGCCGATACTTTCTTAACAAAAGCAAACGCATCCGTTTTGTTATTCAGCAATGTTAATGTTTCAAGCATCATAGCCTGGTCGCGCTCAATGGATCCAAATGTCGAATTAAAACGTGCATACGATTTTATTTCAGATCCCATCTTTGCAATAATTTGTTTTCCCACTTCGGGTTGACCTGCCAAAGCATAGGCAGCAGCCAGTCGCCATGCAGCCGAAACCGAAAGATTCGCAATTTCTTTCATTCGATTCATGGCTCCCATTTCAGGCTCTTTAGCGAGTGCCAGGGTGTAAAGACGATAGGCTTGCGTAAGATCATCATGATAATGGATGTAATCATATTTGCTTGAACCTGAACTCCAGTTACGAGCCATTCGTTTTTGATAATTAAGCCAGTTTCTCTTAAATCCGGATGGG
>DATBXH010001041.1:0-4689 GCA_036514375.1 Bacteroidales bacterium
AAATGCTAACCGTGGTTAAGGCAGATAAGACTAGCACAAGGGGGCAGCGTAATGTGCTTGATGGAGAACTTGAATTGTTGGAAGGTTTTGATTTTAACATTGACGGAAAACTCTCAACAACCATATTTTTCCCATACGCAGCTACTATAGACAGGGTGACAGGAGCTCTTAAAGTATCAGTTCCTGCATTTGTACCATCCGCTTCTGTTATGGCACCTGAAGGGTCTACACACTTGAGATTGATTTCGGGTGGGGCTTCAATTGACTTTGAGAGTGGAGTTTTTGAGGTTGTTACCTCGCAAAGTGCAGACACGGCAATAAATCAGGTTCAGGTAGCTGCATTTGAGATGCTAAACCAATTGACAGCTAATAGTACGAAACCGTTATTTTTAGTGCTAGGCGTTGAATTTTATCAACAGGTTAATGGCGTTAATTATCCTCTTAAAAACGGAAATAATAATGCCCTTTCCCTTGTAAAGGTGCTGGGTTTATAATAAGATTTTAAGTCTATGGTATTTAAACCTGAAATCTTTTTCTACTCTATAACTTCAGTATTTCTGGGTGTTGTAGCCTATTTTTAAAGCAATTACTTTCTGATTTTAAAAGAGTTGAGAAAGATCTTTTCAAGTAAAGACTACCATGGCTCTTATCAAAACCGAATTTAAAGGAATTAACGATTTGATGCAAAAGATTGAGTTCCTGGAAAAACGGTTAAATCATTTTGAAACTATTTTTTTAATCAAAGCAAGCATGGAAAAGAAAAATCTGACGCTAGTTGAACGACTCACTGCACCGACTTCAAAATTTTTCAGGATTATACGGAATATAGGACTGTGTTTAGCTGCTGTTGGAGGCTCGATCATGGCCTCTCCAGTGACACTTCCGAGTATAATAGTCACAATAGCTGGTTATATAGTTGTAGCAGGTGGCGTGATGACAGCCGTAGCTCAGGCAACGGTGGAAGGTGAATGAGGCTACCTTCCAATTTATTGAGAAGAGACTTTAAGGTCCGGACAATCGTCCGGACCTTTTTATTTTAGCATTGCGGTATTTGTTAAATTATTTATACTGGTAAAATCCATTTAGTCACTTGATTCAAATTTAGAAATTGGATATTGCTTTGTCGTTAAGTTTTTGGATTCACAAAAAAAGTAAGCTACCCTAGAAGGGCAGCTTACTTAAAGAGACCGACAGCCACAAGAGCTTAATGTAGTACCAGCCGATATTACGTAAGAGATAGCATTTAACACCAGCAGAGCGATAAACGTAAATGAGCAGCCACCAGCTACCCAATTTACAACGAACTATACAACGAAACATAATGCCCTTGCGGTCACAGGCTGGGGGCCATAGATGCAAGGGCAGACCAAAAAATACTACCCGACGAAGGAGGTGTGGAGATTTTTTGAGGCTGGCGCAGCGAACCCTTGTCAGCGTTGGCAACCAGACCTGTAACTTTGCTATTATGTTTGGTGTATGATAAAAAAATAATAGCGTTTCTCTGTCAGTATATAGCTAATCGAAGATCTATTTTAAATTCGCTAAGATATTACCTTCAATCTTTTCAATAATCTTTAATAAATTTTGCTGCTCAGTATCTGAAACTCCTTTGAGCGCTATGCTTGATGATTCTCTCTGGCAATTTTGAATTTTTTCTTTTATCTCATCTGCTTTGGGAAGTATGAAAATGTTCGTACCCCTGCTGTCTACCGAGTTTTTAGTTTTATTTACATACCCCATTTTTTCGAGCTTATCAACAATCCTGGTTACATTGGCAAAATCCTTTTGAGTTCTATTTGCCAGTTCTCCAACAGATAAACCATTTTCCTGCCATAAGTAATACATAACAACCCATTGGTCCGGAGTAATATCCAGATTGTTTTCTGCTATTATTCTAAATACCTGTCGTTTTAATAATCCGGCAAGTGTTGCTATCCTGTGATTTATCGAATTCTCTAATTTAAATTCCATTTACTTCTATTCTTTCTTTTACCTTACTCCAGGCACGTGAACCACTTAAGCAAGATTCGTTAAAAGTATAATACATTTTTTTAAAGCGAGACATTGGTATTGCAAAGCTTAAAATATTAGGCTCAACCTGTGGGCGAACTGATGGGTCAAAAAAGCCAATAAACACTCTATTTCCATTATTTTTATTTTCAACGACAACTTGAGAAACTGTTGAACTACATCCTGAACCAAAAGGAACGGAAACGGCATCAACCTGGTTGGTATCAAACATTGCCCAAGAAACCAATCCCGTTAAAACATCTGGTGTAGCGAAAAATATCAAGCCCTCGATATTTTCGAAATTATCAATTCTTTCTATTGATGCAAAATTAATGAACTGACCTATCTTACTTGGCATGTTCAAATCATTGATAAAATCTGAAACGAGTTCAGGAGTCCTTTTGTACAGTTCTTTTTCCGATACAAATTTGGGAATTTGAGGAAAGGGTGCAGATAAGCCGGTATAGGTTTTTCCTCCCATACAAGTGATCGTTTCCAGGCTTAAGCTAACAATTTGTCCTTCTCTGGCAGGTTTAAGATATTTAATAAAGCAACCGGTTGTCTTTTCTGTTGGTACTGCAGGCTCTTCAGAATACCAAATAGCGATTGGCAATTCATAATTTCCAAATGCATTTCTGTAATTCTCAATAAAATAATTTTTATCCATTTCGATAAGTATTTGTCATGACAAATATACTATTTTTACTTGTCATGACAAATAAAAATATTCAACTAAAGCGATTGAAAATTCTTACAAATCAATAAGTGTTTATGTTTGGTGTATTTGAATGCGTAAAGTTTGGAACTATGAGGAAAGTAGGGTTCAGAAGAAGTATTTGGATTGAAGAATAGACAAAATTGTAGACGGAAATTAAAACCTAACATTCGCCATTTTCAATAGATTTCTTCACCTCTTCCAATCGCTTTTTCATTTGCTTTAGCTGACGGATTTTGGTTTCAACCTCTTTAATTTTTGCATCAAAAAAATCAAGTTGTTCTTCTTTCGTAAAATTCCCGCTATACCACTTCTCAAGTAGTGTTTTTATTTCGGATAGCGTAAAACCTGCTTCCTGTGCTTCCTTTATGGCTTCTATTCTTTCCACATGGCTGTCATCATAATTCTTGTAGTTGTTTGTTTTTACATTTTCATCTGTAATGCCATGTATCAAATTTTTATTTTCATAAAACCTTATCGTGTGTATTGACACCCCTGTTTTCTTCGATAATTCATTAATAAGCATATACTTATAATTATTTTTAAAAATACTTAAAGTATAGACCATAGTCTATACTTTGCAGTTGCAAAAGTAATACATACTTTTGTAGCGACAATTCGAAATAAAAACTTTTTATGAAAGTAATTATCACAGGTACGACAGGAATGGTAGGCGAAGGGATTTTACTCGAATGCCTTAACCAATCGCAGATAACGGAAGTTTTGAGCGTAAGCCGTAAACCAACAGGCTTAACACACCCAAAACTGAAGGAATACATAGTAGCTGATTTTCTGTCATTGCAAGAAAATGACGAAAGGCTAAAAGGATATGATGCCTGTTTTTTCTGTGCAGGTGTTAGCAGCGTTGGTATGAAAGAAGAGGATTACAGACGATTTACTTACGATACAACTATACACTTTGCTAAATGCTTAAACCCCAACCCTCACATGTCATTCATGTATGTGAGTGGAGGCGGAACAGACAGCACCGAAAAAGGGCGAATGGCATGGGCCCGCGTCAAAGGCAAAACTGAAAACGACTTGATGAAGTTACCTTTTAAACAAGCCTTTGGGTACCGTATAGGTTTTATGATAGCCACACCCGGCCAGAAAAGGGTTTTAACTTACTACAAGTACTTTGCCTGGATGATACCACTCATAAAACTTGCTTTCCCCAATATCATTTCAACAATGAAGCAAGTGGCACTTTCAATGATTTATGCTGCTCAAAATGGTTATCCCCGAAACGTGATTTACGTGAAAGACATACACACAATGGCTCAAAGAATTACAGATTTATAAACTATGGAAAAGAAAATAATTTTAATCACAGGTGCCACGCAAGGTATAGGTAAAGAAACAGCAAAAGCTTTGGCAAAGCAGGGCCATCATGTCATTCTACATGGGCGGAACATAGCTAAATTACAAACCGTGTCGCAAGAAATTAAGTCCGAAACCGGAAACAATAGTATTGATACCATAGTCGCCGATTTGTTCTCACTAGCTGATACTAAACGCATGGCTGACGAGTTTAAAAGCCGATTCGACAGATTGGATGTTTTAATAAACAATGCGGGAGCATTCTTGAACAAGCAACGGGAAACGACAAAAGAAGGATTTGAAAAGACAATCACACTCAACCTTCTTGCACCGTTCCTGCTGATGCAATCGTTATTGGATGTTTTGGCTAAAAGCCCGGCTGCCCGGATTATTAATCTTTCTTCAGCCATGCATCGTCGTGGTGGAAAACCCGATTTTACCGATTTTCAATTTGAAAAAAGTTATGCACCTGCCAGGGCTTATGGATTATCGAAATTGTATCTCATCTGGATAACAAGGCACATGGCAAAAGAACTTAAAGAAAAGGGAATCAAAAACATTACTGTCAATGCTTCCCACCCGGGGGCTGTTGCTACAAACTTCGGGCAAGATTCCGACAAAGGGTTTCTCATCAACATGGTGTT
>DATBXH010001042.1:0-2272 GCA_036514375.1 Bacteroidales bacterium
TAGATATGTTGGAAAGGAACGGTTGAATTATTCAAATTGATGAATATTAAGATGTAGCGCTCCGGCTTAAAGACATAAGAATTATGCCGGACAGAAACTGATTTATCAATTTTTTACACTACATCTGAAAGGAGAACTATGCAAGACATTCTCACGACCGAAGGGTGTAACGTTTGTTCTGAGATTATTTTATAGCTTAGTGTTTCTGCAATTATTTATGCAGGTATCCATTGTCCATTATTTCTATTTCTGCCTGAAGTATATCTGTATTGGCACCCCTGTGAAATGGAAATGTTCCCGCATCCGATTTTCAATGTATCGTTTGTAAGGTTCTTTTACATACTGCGGTAAATTGCAGAAAAAGGCAAATTGCGGTGTACCGGTCGGTAACTGGGTCACAAACTTTATTTTTACGTACTTCCCTTTTACTGCAGGTGGCTCATGTTCCTCAATATCTTTGAGCATGATGTCATTTAATTTGGCCGTGGGGATACGCTGCTTACGATTTTTAGCCACTTCCATAGCCGTTTCTAAAACCTTTTGAAGGCGCTGCTTGGTTATTGTTGAGGTAAAAATAATGGGTACATCCGTATATGGCGCAATACGTGTTCGGATCGCTTCTTCATATTCCCTGGTGGTATGGGTATCTTTTTCAACAATGTCCCATTTGTTTACCAGTATTACAATTCCTTTTTTGTTTTTCTGGATAAGCTGGAATATGTTGAGGTCTTGTGCTTCGATTCCCCGTGTTGCATCAATAAGTAAGAGGCAAACATCCGAATCTTCTATGGTACGGATGGCTCTCATGACTGAATAGAACTCAAGGTCTTCGGAGACTTTACCTTTTTTACGCAACCCGGCCGTATCGATCAGGTAAAAATCGTGGTTGAATTTTTGGAACCTGGTAAGAATTGAATCTCTCGTAGTTCCGGCAATTGGGGTTACAATATTGCGTTCCTCGCCAAGCAAAGCATTCACCAGCGAGGATTTACCCACATTGGGTCGACCTACAATGGCTATTCTGGGAATGTTTGAATCATCCTCTTTTGGCGGAGCAGGAGGCAGAGCTTCCACTATTTTGTCGAGCAAATCGCCGGTGCCACTTCCTGACATGGACGAGACAAGATGAATATCTCCCAGACCTAACTTATAAAAGATTTGGGCATCGTATCGTCGGTCGTTGTTATCAACCTTATTCACCACGAGTAACACTTTCTTTCGTGTCCGGCGCAAGATATTGGTTACACCTTCGTCGAGGTCGGTGATACCGTTAACCACATCCACGAGAAACAGGATCACATCCGATTCTTCGATAGCCACAAGAACCTGTTTCCTGATTTCTTCTTCGAAAATATCGTCGGAATTGGTAACATAACCGCCAGTATCGATGATGTTAAACTCGCGTCCTCCCCATTCCACCATACCATAATGGCGGTCGCGGGTAACGCCTGCTTCCTCATCCACAATAGCTGTCTTTTTTCCCGTTAACCGGTTAAATAACGTTGATTTACCTACATTGGGCCGTCCTACGATTGCTACTATATTGCTCATAAATAAGTTATCTTATTTCTTTATTGACATATTCGCATATTGTCAATTATTGTATCCAAACTCTCTCAACAACCTGTCATTGTCACGCCAATCCTTTTCAACTTTCACAAAAATCTCGAGGAAGACTTTTTTACCAAAAAAATTTTCGATATCCAACCTGGCGCGTGTCGCGGTTTTCTTAAGTGATTCGCCACCTTTGCCTATGATGATACCTTTTTGAGAATTGCGCGACACAATAATCACCGCTTTGATACGAATGATTTTTTCTTCTTCCTTGAACTCTTCAATGCCCACTTCTACAGAATAAGGCACTTCCTTTTTATAATTCATGAAGATTTTTTCACGGATAATTTCCGAAACGAAAAATCGTTCCGATCTGTCCGTCAGTGCTTCTTTGTCGTAATAAGGCGGTCCTTCCGGCAGTGCCTCAAGAATTCGGGTGAGCACGCTGTTGATATTGAATTTTTCTATCGCCGATACAGGTATGATTTCAGCCCTGGGGATCAATTCCTTCCATGTGGCTGTTAAATGTACCAGTTCGTCGCTTTTGCAAAGATCAATCTTATTGATTACCAGGATGACAGGTTTGCTGTTCATATTAATGCGGGTAATGTAATCCATGTTTTTATCAACGCTTTCCACAACGTCGGTAACATAAAGGAGTACATCTGCATCCTCCATTGCCATTTGTACAAAACCCATCATGGCTTCGTGCATTTTG
>DATBXH010001043.1:0-2216 GCA_036514375.1 Bacteroidales bacterium
GTGTATCGCTGGCTTAAGTTTGCCAAATATCTTCGGGAATTTGGCTGGGAGCCTGTGGTGTATACTGCCGAAAACGGTGAGTATGCAGAGTTGGACCCCGAAAATGCCAAAGATATTCCTGAAGGCATCACCATCCTGAAACAACCCATTTGGGAACCTTACGATCTATATAAAAAATTCATTGGTCAGAAAAAATCGGAAAAGGTCAATGTCGGCTTTCTCACTGAAAAGAAGAAACCCGGATTGGCTGAGTTTGTTTCGGTGTGGATTCGCGGTAATTTTTTTATACCTGATGCCCGCAAATTTTGGGTAAAACCATCTGTTAAATATCTTTCAGACTGGTTGGAGAAGAATCCTGTGGATGTAATTATCTCATCAGGACCACCGCACAGCATGCATTTGATTGGAATGGCGCTAAAGAAACGTTTTAACATCCCCTGGGTAGCTGATTTCCGCGATCCCTGGACAAAGATAGATTTTTACAACGAGCTGCACCTTAGTTGGTTTGCCGACCAAAAACACCACAGACTCGAAAGAAAAGTAGTAAGAACAGCAGACAGCATTGTTACAGTAGGCAATCAGATGCGAGAAGAATTTGAAGCTATTGGAGCTCAGAGAACTTTGGTTATCACTAATGGTTTCGACACTGCCGACCGTATAGAAGGACCTGTTAGCATGGATCAGAAATTTTCCATCGCACATTTTGGTACGGTTAATAAGGCCCGGAATCCGGAACTATTATGGCAGGTTGTTGCTGAGTTGGTAAAAGAAAACCAGGATTTTGCCGGGGATCTGGAATTAAAGTTCGTGGGAAGACTTGATCAGTCTGCCCGCGAAGCTATCCAGGAATATAATCTTGAGCAGCATCTTGCAAAGATAGATTTTCTTCCACATAAAGACGTACTTGAGAAACAACGCCAGTCGCAGGTATTATTGTTATTGATTAATCAAACCCATAATGCAGGAGGTATTCTTACTGGAAAATTCTTCGAATATCTCGCAGCCGAACGCCCTATACTAGCTATTGGCCCAACAACCGGTGATGTTGCCGATATACTGAACTCCTCAAATGCCGGTCGGATCATTGGTTTCGGGGATAAAGAAGGCCTTAAGTCCTGTATCCTCGATTTCTATACTAAATTTAAGAATAATCAGTTAAGTGTAAACCCGGCTGGAATTAACCGTTATTCCCGTTATGAACTCACCCGCAAACTGGTGGAAGAAATTGAAGGTATAAGGGTAAACCGCTAGATTTTTAGTGGTATAATCCGTGATCCGCAATTAAAAGCTATTGTTAGTACTTCTTACAATCGATCTTAGGTATAGCAAAGGTCCATTGTTGACGTGAGCAATCGACCCTTCACCCGCAAAAAGTTGATTGTTTGCCTTTACAACATACCTGCAATAAAACAGCAAGAGGGCAGAGAGTGATTATTTCACTTTCTGCCCTCTATATAGAAGCAATTATGGTAACCTCTTAAGGTTGCTGACCTGCACCCATCATTTGCATGTATCCCTGAAGCGCATTCTGAATTTTTGTGCTGACATCCTTTTGTCCAAATGTCTCAGTCATTCGTGCCAGTTGGCTCATAGTGTACAAGCAAATTTGCTTTTCATTATCAGGTATGCCTGGCTTGGTCTTAAATCTTGCATAAAATCTTGCTTCAGCGTTAACATCGTTAAAAAGCTGTTCGACCAACTTATTGGCTTTTGCTGCTTGTTTTGCCCGATAATATTGTTCGATTAAAGGCATTGCCCAATAGTTGAGCGGCACCTGCGAAATTGGCAATACTTTAAAGCTTTTATCCAAAACGTTAACCGCAGAGTCTATCTTGTTTTCGTTAATTAACTGTTCGGCCAGGCGAGCAAAATTATTACGAAAATTCGACAACATACGCATATTGTTTTCATCAATATAAACCTTTGGATTGTCAATATTTCCCCATTTGAATTTATTCATGAGGTTATCATACAGAATTTTCGAATCGATCATTCCATACTGTCCTTCGGAAGTCTCGCTTTGGATAGGAACAATCCGATACGCCAGACCATCCAGCCTGAAATATTTTTCAAGTCCGAGATAATTCTCATCCCCTACAGTAATCGCAAAATATACAGGCCGTTTCCAGTTATTATGCGCCATAAGGTCAAGAACCATCATATCATTTTTAAATATTACGTTGCGGTAAGTTCTCTTGTCGCGGGATCTCGGATCT
>DATBXH010001044.1:0-2159 GCA_036514375.1 Bacteroidales bacterium
CTCCGGATTTCCTTTTTTGCCTGTTCAACATCGGCCAATTGATTGGGGGAATTACAGGCCGTGATTAGAATACCCACGAGTAATATCTTATTCATCTTTGCTAAGCCTGTATCTATTTGACCTCATAACTAGTTGTACCCGATACCGGTATTCCTTTAGAGGTCATCCCCTGTGTTGATACTTTAATTTTTGTAGGTTTATCGGCATTACTGAAGCTTACCGTAGCCTCACCATTATCATCTGTTGTCACATTGTTATTCCAGTAAATGGTAGTTCTGAGATCCGGCTTTTCCCCTTCCCGCCTCGGAGCTGTATATTTTGGAGCATAAAACACTCTAGCCTGATAATAACCATCGATATAATCGTTAATGGTGAAGAAGTTTTTCTTATCCATTGCTCCGGGTTTCGTAAAAATGCTAATTACAAAACGGTTACGATTGGCAGTTTCCATAGCCATAGGATCGGACCGGCTAATTAAAATTCTCTCAATTTGCTCCATGGTCAGATTATAAACAACGTATTCGTCCTGCGAATTGATCGTTAGGTTATCAACGATGAAACGTGGTTTCAGTAATTCGCCCATATTTCGAAAAGCCACCATATTGGGTGCGTCGCTGGCATTGTCAGGATTAACTGCAGAAGGTTGGGCTCCTGGTACTTTAAACATCAGAAAAGCTCCTACATCAGGAAATGTGTAATCGTCCGGGCCTATCGTAAAATCGTAATCCACAGTAGCACCTTCCAGGTAATGTTCCTGATTTTGCTTTTCTCTTTTCTGGCTGATGCCTGAAATAACAACGCTGCTAAGGGCAATAGTGTCGGACAATGTGTATTTCTTCATTGCATTTTTCCTTGAATCGGCCTCACTATCAAACAGCTTCATTTCCAGCTGTACAATATTATATTCCTGTCTGTAAGGAATGACAATTGGCTTGGGGAAGATAGCTGAATCTCTTAGAATCCAACCTGTTCTCTTTCCCTTACTGTCTGATGATGTTATGATGACATGCTTATTCCCGTAAAATTCAACTCCATCGATATAATAACGTCCAAGGCTATCGGCTTTCGTGAATAAAGTGCTTTTCTTGCCACCAGCCAAAAACATCGTAACATTAGCCCCGGGGATCGGTTTATTGATGAATTTCTGACGCACTCTTCCTGAAATTGTAATTCCAGGCTCAATCATATACTTGATCCGAATAACTGAATCCTGCAATTGTTTCCATACAAAATCCCGCCAACCTTGGGTAAGCAATAGCAAATCCAATTGTTTACGTCTGTTTACATTAGTTGTATCAAAATATAAAGACGATTTTTCAATATTTCCTTTAACTTCCGACTGCAGAAGAAAATATGATACAATATTTTCGTAATCTTCAGGAACCTGGTTTGCATCAACTACAGATAAGGAAAGATTAGTCTTAACAGGATTCTTTTGGGCGTCCAGCGCTTTCACTTTTAATACAACATCTTCCCTGCCTTTGTAAGTTTTTTTATCTGAGGCTACCTGTATGTTATAATTTACTTTTTTGTCGATAAATGCAAGACGCTCACAGTAAGGCTTCCGATCTTCATCTAACAAGATAATACTTGCAATACCAGCCGGAAAGTAAGATTTGGCCAGCTTAACCCCAAATTGTAATCCAACCACTTTTAGTTTTGCTGAGATGCATGTTTTACCATAGGATTGCCCAAGTAAAATAAGCTCTTTATCTTTATACTCATTCAGTGTTTCCTGATTTGTAGAAATACTTACCATCATGCTTGCCGTATCATTATTATTAATACGCATTGCAAAACCCTTGGGTAATGCAGCAGGAAGTTCGCTCCTGAAAGGGGATTTGTTTTTAACCATTCCAACAGCATAATATTTTTTGTCATGAATCGGCATAAAACTGAATGCACCCATTCCAAGATGAGAGCTTTCGAACCAGGCCACCGTGTCTCCATCAGAAGAGACTATTTTACCTTTTACATCACGACCGCGACCTAAACCATCAATAGCCTTAAAACCAACCAGGCTTGCTACATCGGCAACCAACGATCCTCCTTCGGGAAAGAAGTGTATATCAAATTTGGTAGTATCCGGATCAGTAAGCTTTATCTTTGGCTTTATGCCTAACGTACTGTGAATGTTGATCTCTTTTTCGAAAATGAAA
>DATBXH010001045.1:0-3468 GCA_036514375.1 Bacteroidales bacterium
TATTTCAAACGGATCTATCCATAAGGTTGGAAATGCATATGTTGTTAATCCAAGGAGTGTTGGAAGTGCTACTGTAACAGTATCCGTCGAAATTGATGGTAAAAAACGATCGATGGGATCTATGGATTTTCGTGTAAAGCCTATACCAGACCCGATTCCGAAAGTGGCAGGACGAAAATTCGGTCCAATTGACAGAAATACGTTATTGGCTCAGATGGTGGTTTTAGCTGATTTGGAAGGCTTTGATTTCGATGCCAAGTTTACTGTCACAGAATTTACAGTTTCTGCCTCAATTGGTGGGTTTACACAGGATGTTCCTGTTAAATCTAATAGGATATCAGATGCCCAGAAGAACATTATTAAAAATGTGCAAAAAGGAAGCAAAGTTTATTTTACCGATATAAAGGCTGTAGGGCCTGATGGCAAACAGAGAGATTTGTCTACAATAGTTTTTAAAATTCAATAACATTAAATATACCAGCTATGCGAACCATTTCAGTAGTAACGATTGCATTGTTTACGTTTGTTCTTTCAATAAGCAGGACAACGCTGGCGCAGGACACAAAACCAGAAGTATACGACAAGATTCAGATTCCGAAAAAGAAGCCAATTCCTTATCCGTTTACAAGAGAAGCAGATGTAATGTGGTCTAAGATTGTTTGGCGGATGATAGATCTTCGGGAAAAGTTGAACCTTCCTATGTATTATCCTTTGAGACCTATAGGTGAAAGGATGAATTTGATTCATCTTATTTTCAGCGGGATTGATAATGAAGGATTACAGGCTTATCAGGAAAAGGATGATGATGAATTTAAACTGCCTATGTCCAAAGCGGACTTGGAATTGAATATGGGTAATGTAAATAAAAAGGAACAGGTAGTCGATACTACAGGAGCTACTGTTGAAAAAGAAGTTGCCGGCGAACGTAAATACGACGAAGTAAAAAAGATATTGATAAAGGAAAAATGGTTTTTCGATAAGAGTTATTCTACTATGCAGGTTCGCGTCATTGGATTATGCCCTATCAGGGTATATAAAAGAGAGATAAAAGGTGCTGCTAATCTTTCAGAGGAGGAAAATGCAGATATGGAAATGAAGCAGGTCTGCTGGATTTATTACCCCGAAGCCAGACCGTTGTTTGCCAGGACACCTATCTTTAATTCACATAATGATGCCCAGCAGATTTCTTATGATGATCTTTTTATGCAGCGTCGTTTTAGTAGTTATATTTTTAAGGAATCAAACGTTTATGGGAATCGCCGCATCGATGAGTATACTACTGGTATAGAGACCTTGCTGGAAGGCGAGAGAATTAAGGAGTCAATTTCTAATTTTGAACAAGATCTATGGGAATATTAATATAGATTTCAGCATAAATAAAAAAGGGAGTCGTATGACTCCCTTTTTTATTTATGCTGAAAAGGGTTGCCAGAGATTATTTTAAAATTCACTACACAACATTTTGTTAGCTTTTAAAAAGGAAATTAAATATTTCTTTATAAAGCGGTTGTTTTTCCCGTGTTTCGCCGTAATAGCCATGACCATATTTATCGCCATATCCATATCCGTATCCATACCCATAATTGTATCCGTATTTTCGTCCATAATAACTAACCACTTTTACGTCGTTAATAAGGATACCGATGTTAGAAAGGCTGCGCTTAGTTTGCAAATCATCTACCAATTGCAGAACAGCCTTGGTCGAATAGTTTTGTCGCACAACAAAAAGGAAAGCGCTTGAAAAGCGGGTAAGCAGAAAAGCATCCGTTACAATTGCAAGAGGTGGCGTATCCATGATAATAAAGTCGAAATCCTGCTTAGCTTTTGAAATAAAGGTTTCCATTAGTGGTGTATCTAGTAGTTCGGCGGGATTAGGCGGAACAGGTCCAGATGTGGCTACGTATAAATTATTTATATTTGTTTGAAATATAGCATCTTCGTATGATGTTTTACCGATGAGGTAAGTACTTAACCCTTTTTCATTTTCGGTATTGAAGATTTTGTGAATTTTGGGTTTGCGCATGTCAAGACTCATCAGCAGCGTCTTCTTATTAGATTGAGCGATTATTGCCGCTAGGTTAACCGAACAAAAAGTTTTTCCTTCTCCGCTAATGGTGGACGAAATACAAATTATTTTTTGCTCTTCGGTACGTAGCACATACTGCAAGTTTGTTCTCAATGCCCTGAAGGATTCAGCAATGCCGGATTTTGGGTTATCTGCAACCGGGAGATCGGAGATTTTTTCGTTGTGCCCGATCGATCCGTAAATAGGAACTTTGGTTACCTTTTCGATATCCTTGGGTTCTATGATTCGTTCATTGAAGAATTCGATAATAACTAATACTGAAAGCGGAATGAGGAATCCTAATACGTAGGCAATCATTTTATTGCGTGCCTTGCGAGGGGTTATTTGAACACAGTTCTGAGATGAAGCTGCATCAAGTATTTTATTATCCGCAACATTTGAAGCTCTGGCAATTGCTGCATCAGCCCTCCGTTGCAGAAGGAAATCGTAAATCTGATCATTTAATTTAAAATCACGTTGTATAGTTAGAAGATGCCTTTCAGTTACGGGTAAACGTTGGAGCTCTTTCTCAACATCCGCTTGTCGCTTTTTTACTTCATTTAACGACAGATTTGTTGTATTCACCAGCTCACGCATATTCTCCTGTAAGGCAGCTAAGGTTGTTTGAATTTTGGCGTTAATTAAAGTAAGACCAGGAAAGTTTTGTTGGGCGTTTAGTACTAAAACACTTCGTTCACCATACAGGTTTGCGAGTTCTTCAACAAGGGAGTTGAGCAACGGATCGCTAATCCCCATGACCGCCGGAGCCATCACTTCACGAAAATCTTTTTTCTTTTCGATATAATTCTGCAGATATTTAAAATAATTTACTTGCATATCCAAAGCTATTTTATCATTTTGGACCTTCTCAAGTCTGGCCATGATGGCAGTTCCCTCTGAAGAGATATCCAAAATGCGATTATTTAACCTGAAGTTTTGCAATTTATCTTCTGCTTTATGTAACGAATCCACAACAGTAGAAAGCTGTTCGTCAATAAAATTAATAGTGTTTATAGCAGTCTGGTTTTTCTCTTCCAATCCGGCTTTAATGTAAACTTCCATTAGTTTGTTTATATAATCAGCTTCCATTTCAGGAACAAACCCAACAGTGCTAAGCGTTAGCACGGTTCCTTTTTTATCGTTGGTTGACACATTAAGTTTATCACGGTAAGTATTTACGAGAGAATTAAGATCATTGATTACAAAGAAATATTTGTTTTCAGGTGAGGGAATATATCCATTATCCTTTAAGAGTATAATGAAATTGAAACCATTCGCGACATACGGCACGCCAAATTTTTGTTTCTCTGTAAGTTTGTTTTTTCCTTCAAACGAGATTTGATACTCGTTTTTATTTAGTATTGAAATATATACTGGGAAACCTCTTAAATTATTGGCGGCCG
>DATBXH010001046.1:0-3158 GCA_036514375.1 Bacteroidales bacterium
TTGAAATATCGATAACAGAGCAATGCCTCATTTTAAACGTTCGAAACTCCTTTGAACCGGAAAATCGAAGCAGAGAGAACTACATGGAAGGAATAGGGCTTAAGAATGTGCGACGAAGATTAGAGCTGCTCTACCCAAACAAGCATGTTTTGAAAATCGATAAAGAATCGAATATATTTAGTATATACCTTTGTATCAATTGGACAGATAACGCTGATGTATGTGACTAAAAACCCAAAGCATGAAAACCCGCTGCCTATTGGTCGATGACGAACCGCTGGCCATCGAAGTCCTCAAATCGCATATTGAAAAGATGGAATCTTTCGAGATAGCGGATTCTTGCCAAAATGCATTACAGGCTTTTGATATTCTGACTAAAAAGAAGATCGATCTCATATTTCTTGACATTCAGATGCCAGGTATGAAAGGTACCGAATTTCTGAAGAACCTGAAAAATCCTCCGAAAGTTATTCTGACCACAGCCTACCGGGAATATGCACTCGAAGGTTACGAACTCGATGTAGTGGATTACATTCTGAAACCAATTTCTTTTGAACGTTTCTTCAAGGCTGTGAATAAATACCTGCAAACAAACAACAACGAAATTATTATTCACAGGAACGAGAAAGGCAATGTCAACGAGAGTTACATCTATGTAAGGGCAAATAAGAAAATTAACAAAATTATGCTGAGTGATATTTTGTACATCGAAAGCATTAAAGATTACCTTACCATACACTCCAAAACGCGCAAAGTTACCGCAAAGCATACGATTACGTCACTTGAAGAAAAGCTGCCTGAATCCGAATTCGTGCGGATACACCGTTCCTATGTTGTTGCGCTTAAACAAATAACCGGCTTTACAGCCAACACCATTGAGATTGACGATAAGGAGCTTCCTATCGGACGTAATTTCCGGCAAACGGTTTTTAAAGCATTGAACTATAATTTACCGGACGAGTAGGTTTAATCGAATAAACATCTCGAGTGGATTTAGTGTCTTGCCGTACCCGGACGACCATACCATTTCTTCTTATTCTGTGCCTGACCCTGCTTGGGATGAAAAGATCGACGCTGCTGTTGTTGCTGCTTTGGCTCATTTTCAGGATGGAAATCGGTCATAGGGAATGGATGCCTGTCAACCACTTCAATCTTTTTATTGATCAATTTCTCAATATCTCGCAGATAGGCTTTTTCTTCGGCGTCACAGAACGAAAGTGCGGTTCCCTCAGCTCCTGCCCTACCTGTCCGGCCAATACGGTGCACATATGTTTCCGGCACATTGGGTATTTCATAATTAATTACAAATCCAAGATCGTCCACATCAATACCGCGCGCCGCAATATCTGTGGCTACCAATACCCGTGTGGTCTGTTCTTTAAAATTTGTTAATGCCCTTTGGCGTGCATTCTGTGCTTTGTTTCCATGGATGGCTTCAGCCCTGATATTGTTTTTTATAAGTATACGTGCAATTTTATCCGCTCCATGCTTGGTGCGTGTAAAAACAAGAGCAGTTTTAATTTTCTGATCCTTTAAAACATCAATCAGCAGAGCATGTTTATTTACTTTATCGACAAAATAGATGTATTGTTTGATGATGTCAACGGTTGATGAAGCCGGTGTAACCTCAACCATAACCGGATGATGAAGGATCGTACCTGCCAGTTTTACTATTTCCGGAGGCATGGTGGCAGAGAAAAAGAGCGATTGACGTCTAGCTGGGAGGGCTGCTATTACTTTTCGTATATCGTGAATAAACCCCATGTCCAGCATACGATCGGCTTCGTCCAGAACAAAGAATTCTATATCTTTTAAGGAAAGAAAGCCTTGGTTCATTAAGTCGAGCAGTCGCCCAGGGGTTGCTACCAAAATATCGAGACCTTTCTGAATTGATTTTGTTTGTGGGTTCTGGTTTACTCCCCCGAAAATGACGTCACTTGTTAAGCCGGTGTATTTACCATATGTTTTAAAGCTTTCGTCTATTTGCATCGCCAATTCTCTGGTTGGGGTAACAACTAAACTTTTTATTTTTCTCTTCTTTTCGAATGTTTTGTTCCTGCTTAACAGTTGAAGTATAGGAATTGCGAAGGCTGCTGTTTTCCCGGTGCCTGTTTGTGCACAGCCGAGCAAATCTGTTCCCTGTAATACAATGGGAATAGCCTGTTCCTGAATGGGTGTAGGTGTCGTGTAACCTTCTTCTTTTAATGATCTAAGAATAGGTTCAATGATGTTCAATGATTGAAATTGCATGAATGATTTTTATGTGAGACTGATGTGAAACAAATCCTGCCTGATGCAGACGGGGAATATTCCGATTAAATTTGGTCAAAGATACAACTTATTCATGGATATGCTATCAGTAAAATGAGAAGTTGAATAATACCTTGAAAGTGATGATTCAATTTCATTGTTTTACAAATCTGTAGACACTTGTTTCCTGCTTTGCTTTAATCTGCATAAAATAAAGGCCGGGTTTTAATTCTTTTACATTTAGTGGCACCTCATTATTTGCAGGATGTAAAACTTTTGCCATCAGTACTACACCTGTCTGATCAATAACGGTAACAAACATTGGAGAAGTTTGATCCAAAGGTTGAATGTGTAACACATCGGTCACCGGGTTGGGGTAAATCATTCCGTCGTACTGTTGACTAACCAGAGTTCCCGTAGGAAATGCAGCAACATTATCCGATATCCCAATCCAGTTCAGGTTAAACTGACCCGTGTTGGTATATATTCTGATTTTATGCTTACCCTGGTTAAGAGACATTGCTGTTTTCAATGTTTTCCAATTCTGCCAGCCACCGGAAGAAGGTACAGACAGGGTGCAAAGTATATTGCTTTTTTCACGTAATTCAAGGCTTGTATTCGCATTACTTGCAATTCTAAAAAAGACGTAATAAAGCCCACCGGACGGAACATTGATATTATACTCCAGCCAATCACCCGGATCAATCCATCCTACATCGGCGACGCCGTCAGTGTCTTGTACACCCTCAATGGAAACTCCGGACATCGCGTTATAGGATTCCGCCTCAATGCGAGCGGGAATGTCTCTGTAAAAACTGGTATCGTGCACAGGATTGTAATTCACATACAAATTGCCCAACTCCGTCAACTCCCCCGATTGAGGCTTGAAGAGGGATATATACGGATAA
>DATBXH010001047.1:0-9844 GCA_036514375.1 Bacteroidales bacterium
GGAATTAAAGAATGTTCCGGTAATTGGTCCGTCAAAAGATGGTGCCATGCTCGAGGGCAGCAAGGATTTTGCCAAACGGTTTATGGTTAGTCATAACATACCTACAGCACGGTATCAAAGCTTTACCTCTGCCTCAGTAAAGGAAGCATTTTCTTTTCTTGAAACGCTTACTCCGCCCTATGTCTTAAAAGCAGATGGGCTGGCAGCCGGCAAAGGAGTACTTATTCTTAATGATATCAATGAAGCCAAAAAAGAACTGGAACAGATGTTTGCCGGGAAATTTGGTCAGGCCAGTGCTACCGTTGTAATCGAGGAATTCCTGAAAGGTATTGAACTTTCTGTGTTCGTTCTTACGGATGGCGTTTCGTATGTTATCCTTCCGGAAGCAAAAGATTATAAACGTGCAGGAGATGGCGATACCGGCCTGAATACCGGCGGAATGGGAGCTGTTTCACCTGTGCCGTTTGCCGACAGTGTTTTCATGGATAAGGTTAAACAGCGCATTATCGTACCCACCATTGAAGGATTACAACATGATAAGATATTTTACCGGGGTTTTATATTCCTTGGGCTGATTAATGTGGGTGGCGATCCGTTTGTAATTGAATATAATGTTCGTATGGGCGACCCAGAAACCGAAGTGGTCATGCCCAGGATCAAAAACGACCTGGTAGAGGTTTTCGAGGCAACAGCCAAAGGTAAACTTGCAGACGTAAAGCTGGAAACAGATCCGAGAACCGTAACCACAGTAATGCTTGTTTCGGGAGGATATCCCGGCAAGTATGAAAATGGAAAGATAATTTCCAATCTCGACCGGATCAAGGACAGTATTGTTTTCCATGCAGGTACAAAAAAAACAGATCATAACATAGTTACCAACGGAGGCAGGGTGTTAGCCATCAGTTCATACGGAGCAACCCGGAAGGATGCATTGGTTACCTCGAACAAAAATGCCTCTGTTATTGAATTCGAAGGAAAATATCACAGACATGATATTGGATTTGATTTATAGATCCACCAAGGGTGATTAACGGATTTTCTCCTATGAAAAAATAATTACTATGCTGCTTCGGTTCTTTCGATCAATTAGTGCCCCAATCATAATATTTGTCCCATTTTTTGGGTTCTTATTATGGTTACGTCCGATTATTGAGGTTCCCAATTCCTCCTTTTTCTTCGATAAGGTACAAATGCCACTTTATAAGTTTGTTACCGACATATTACCAGCTACCTCTCCAACAGCTTCTTTGCTGGCACTTGCTTTAGTGGTCATTCAGGGTTTCCTGCTGGTAAGGCTGAACACACGGTTTATCTTTATTACTAACCGGACGTACCTCCCTGCTATTTTCTTTATACTCCTTACAGCCTCGTTTCCGGAACTCCAACGCCTGAACCCGGTAATCTTTTCAGGTTTCTTTCTGCTCCTTGCATTGGAAAAAATCTTTGAATCGATGCGTACCCAGAAAATTGCTTACGAATACTTTATAGCAGCACTTTACATTTCAACCGGAGTGTTGTTTTATCCCTTTCTTGCTTTCTTTATGGTTTTTCTGTGGATAAGTATGTCTATTCTGAAACCCTTTAATTGGAGGGAGTGGCTTTTTACCATCATTGGCTTTGCGTTACCGATATTCTTTGCCTCATCCTTTTATTTCCTGGTTTATAATCAACCATGGCGATTAATAACCGATATAGAGGCTGTATTTAAATTCCATTATACGATGCCTGATTATTCACCTCCGGTGCTGATTTTTTTGGGCTCTATCTTGTTTTTAATTCTATTGTCAAGCCAATTCATACTCAGAACATTTCCAAGTAAGAAAATCCATCAACGCAAGGCTTTTACCATCTTCTTTTGGTTATTTAGCATTGCTTTAATTGTATTTCTGGTTGTTAGCAAAGCATCTGTAGAATTAATTTTCCTGGGAGCAATTCCTCTTTCTTTCCTATTGGCACATTATTTTGCGTTACTTGAATCTACCTTTTGGGGTAATATATTTATAATCTTTCTTTTATTGCTTCTATTGCTAATTCAGACATGGTAAATGTCAGAGCATAAAAAAAGCTCCTGACGGAGCTTTTAAATCTTAATGTAATATAAATCGGTCAAAGCTTCTTCACAAACGACAGGATTACCACAGCTTTCCCAGCCTTACCTTCCAAGAACTGAACAAAAAAGTGATATACGCCTGTTTTCTGACAATCGAAATCAAATCCTGGAAATTGCTTACCTGTAGTAGCATTATAACTGCTTCCAAGCATGGTCTGGTTATCAAATAACTGAACATAACCCTTTCCCGGAGAATCATCATCGGTACAGATAGTAACCCGATATTTGGTATCTTTCTGCAGGATCAGTGACCATTTAGCGTTGGGAATCTTCTCATTTCCCTGCACAGCCGGAAGATCGGCAATCATATCTTTGACATAGGTAGCTTCCGGACCAGCTGATTTTGAACAGAGGTCGACTTTCTGCGCTTCGGTTTGGGCTTTTACCGTATAACCAATCGACAGGAAAACTATGGCTAAAATTAAGGTAATATTCTTCATTTCAAATATTTTTTATTGTTTAGGATAATTAGTAAAGGACTGGGTTAATAGCACTTAATTTCATAATCCTTAAAAATAATCCGGCTGATTTTCATGTACTTATTTAATGAGTTTGTTCCGTACTTGTTCAGTTTGGTTAATGATTTTCTTCAGAACATCATCACTTATATCAACATTGCTGGTAGAGGTATAAATAATGGTTAACCTGCCATTCTTTTCAACCGATTTAGGTTCACCTGGCGTAATGGTAATCTTAACGGCATCAAACTCTTTCTTGATCAGTTCCAAATCTGAAATGAGATTAGCGAAATAAGGATCTTTCTGATAATTCTTAACGATCAACAATAACTGCTCAAATATTGGTTTTTGTCCGCCGATACTTTCAGCAAGCTTTTTCGATGGTTTGTCTTTGGCTATCTGAGTTATCAGAAATAAACCTTCTACATAAACGCCGGAAACCATGAGAGCACTTAAACCACTCCGTTTGTTCTTCCTGAGATATTCATCCATCACGTTAAAGCTATGCTGTGATATGTATTTCAGGGAATCAATATTTTCGTTATTGGTGGCAAGGCGTTTTAATGTCGTAAAATCAAAGAATTGTCCCACGTTGATACCATCAGCAAGATTCTTTATAGCAGTAATGTACGAAAGAACGGTCGACGTTTTACCATACATATTAAGATATCCAAGGTCGGCTGCAAATACCCCTAAATTAAAAGCTTTGGAATTGCTGGTATTAAAGTTATCTATACCGGTTGGAGCCAATAACTTTTGGGAATATGGAGCTCCCAGACTACGTATTAATTCTGCCATTTCCACTGGTGAAGAAATATTCTGTACCAGATCTTCCATGGCCTTTTCATCAAGCGGCAAGGCACTTTCCGTAGCTGATGAATCGCTCGATCCGAAATCTCCAGTTGTTTTTTTACTATTCGATCTGCATGAAGAAGCTATTAGAGCCACTACAACAATCAGATAAAGAAAATTTTTTACCATGTTCTCATTATTAAGTTTAATACTTTGGTCGCTTAATTTTTTGTGCTTATTACAAATTTAATAATCTAAAGCCAGTAATAAAAATTAAATAGTGAATTACGATTCCGCTCTTTCTTTCCTGAGCCTTATCTTCCCTAATTTGTCTATAAACTTTTTGATAATCTCAAAATATAAGGTGATATAAAGGATTACCGTAAAAAGCCATATTACGATGACGTTGTACCAGTAAGTATCGTAATAATTACCCAGAAAAGGCTTCCGTGGTGCATAAAAATGAGAACGCCAACTCCATATTCCTCTAATTGTCGGATCCATATAAATTGGTTCATACTGGCGTACCAACTGGTGGTCGTACTCAAGGATCCTTTTCTTCTCGGCAACCTTCTTTACCATGTCAGCAAGATTATCATTGTAATAATCATTTTTATAATCCTTATACTGCTGCTCATTTTTGGTCAACAGACGGTTTATTTTGTTCTGGATTTCATTCTCGGCAATGGTAAACTTTCTGGAATGATAATTAGTCATACTGTCAATAAACGCCTGAATGGCGTTGCCCATTTTCAGGCCAAATTTTTCCGGCACAATACCATCAGCATTTTTAAATGGTAAGGATTTATTCACCATCAATTCTTTGGCAATCTCATTTCGCAATAATTCAAGCTGGCCGGTAGTTTTCTCAAGCTTCCCCGTTGAATGATACTCATCAAAACAGGCATCGAGTCGTTTCTGGAGCTCAGGTATCATATTGGATACCACAAAATCGGCATTGCTTTTGCGTTTCTCGAGATCATAAAACACCCGTTCAAACGTATTGTCCTTAAACTGATGAACAACTAACGCCTCATACGACCATTTGGTTACCATGAGTTCGGCAAGAATGGGAACCTTATCAACGCTACCTACTGTACGGTTAAGTTTCTCAAAATTAAACATGGCACCGCTCAGGATCATCATCGGAATCATGATAAGCGGAATAATGATGTAAATAGTAACAGCCGAGTTAAATAAGGCAGAAATATTAAGTCCAAGCAGATTAGCAAAGCAGGCCGTAGAAAACAATGCCAGCCAGTACGTAAAATACATGCTTTTGATTCCCAGGATGGAATTGGCAATCAAAACAAAGGTTAACGTCTGAATAGCACTAATAACAAAAAGGATAAATATTTTCGAAAGAAGATAGCTGGAACGGCTAAGATTTAAGAACCCTTCCCGTTTCAGGATTTTTCTGTCGCGGAATATTTCTTCCGCACTCACCATAAGTCCAAGGAAAAGAGCCACGATAAGGCTCATAAAAATATAAATAGGAATATTCTCGTTCTCCCTGAAAATATAGGCATTGGAAGAAGGATCGGCGTAACGGATAATATAAGAGAGAATAAACCCAAGAACCGGGGCCTCCAGCAAATTGAGCGCAATGTATTGCGTGTTGCTGATTTTCGAGAAAAAGTCGCGTAACGTATAAATCTTGACCTGGTTAAGCCAGTTCGGGATATTCAATGTTTTGGGCGGATCTTCATCCACCGTAATCAACTTCTCATGGTGGAAATTCTCATTATAGGATTCCTCCCATTTTGGTGGCGAAATCTTCCGCTTGTCGGTATATCGGCCAAATTCGTCCACCACCTTAGCCTCTATAATATTAAAAATCAATTCCGGATTCACATTACCACAAACCGGGCATTCGCCAACATCGCTGTTAATCTGAGCATCAAGGCGTTTAAAATACATCACTGCCTCTACAGGATTGCCATAATAGATCAGGTAGCCTCCTGTGTCTAGAATGATCATCTTGTCAAACATCTTGTAAATCTCGGATGACGGCTGATGAATAACCACAAAAATAAGCTTCCCTTTCAGAGCAAGTTCACGAAGAAGGTCCATCACATTTTCGGAGTCACGGGATGATAAACCTGAAGTCGGCTCATCCACAAAAAGGATAGATGGTTCACGGATAAGCTCAAGAGCAATGTTTAAACGCTTACGCTGGCCTCCGCTGATGGTTTTGTTAAGAGGCGATCCAACTTTTAAATCTCTCCTTTCCAACAACCCCAGGTTTGACAGGGTACGAACTACCATGTCATTTATCTCTTCCTCAGATTTGTCCTTAAAACAAAGTTTTGCGTTATAATAAAGGTTCTCGTAAACCGTCAATTCCTCAATAAGGAGGTCGTCCTGGGGAATGAGGCCAATTACACCTTCGAGCTTATCTTTATCGGTATGAAGATTATGTCCGTTAATAATGACCTCGCCCGCATATGGTCTCTCGTTTCCGCAAAGAACATTAAGCAGGGTGGTTTTACCGGCACCACTGGCCCCCATAATTCCGATAAGCTTACCATGCCCTTCTGAAAAACTGATGTTGCGCAGACCTATATTTCCATTCGGAAATCGATATTCAAGGTTATTAACTTCGTACGATATTTTATGCGAGGTAATGTCGGCCAGGAAATGTGACACCACATCACTGTAATAAACCGGCTTACCTTTGGGCAGCTTAACTGCACTTCCACTGGCAAAAAGATAAATACGCCGGTTGGTGATGGCAAGACCATTGAGGAATAATTCCTCGTTCCCGGTATATTTCAGGAAGTATAACTCAACGCTCGGAACCCGAAGTATATAAAGATTCCCATCAAGCTTTTCGGTCAGTATAACTTTACTTTGTTGGTTTGGTATCTCTTTATCAGAGATAACCAATATGGATGGCTGATCCAGAGCCTCCGGCCTGTTTTTAATAACAAAGGTTTCGATACCGCGAAATTCTTCCTTTGTAAAATTAAATACCTCGGCCACTGTATTAATAATAGCCATCCGCTGATCCGTAAACTTTCGATCGGCATTTACTAGCTCGAAAAGGCGCACCAGAACAACGACTTTCTGTTCCTGTGTCAGAGTCTTGTTAATTTTCTTGCAGATACCAAGTATCCGAACAGAGTCCTTAACAGAAGTAAGTTTTTTCTTGCTGCCTTCCTCTCCTTCTCCATTGTTATCAAGCCCGGCAAATGCATCAAACAGGGCAAGATATTCTTTTACAGCCTCATCATTTAACTGAGAGACGAGAAACGACTTAACGTACTCACGCTCGTTAAGCTCCACACCCTCATCCTGTTTAGCAATAATTGCAAACAGTTGCATCAACGCTTTCAGAATCTCTTCACTCATAAACTATTGTAATGATGAAAACTGCCGGGAAACCATATTCAAAATCAAACTATGAAACAGAAATCTGCTCAAACGGAACATCAACTATATCTGCGTATTCTTCGCCTGCTTCCTTCATGTCTTCATCATCCTCAGCAAAATGCCATTTTACTAGCACTTCCTTACCGGCATTATGCAATTCTTCAAGCTTCATCAGGATATCCAGGAGCATCTTGGATGAAGCCGTATTGAAATAAACCAGTTTAAAATTAAAAACTGTCTTGGCTAAAGGTGATTGATTGTACTTTTCCATCCAATCGATAATGGGATTATAGAAAGCAGCAACATCCTCAGGTAATGATCGCCCTGAAATTTCGAAAACGTTATTACCAGCATCAAGCGTTACTGAAGGGGTATCATCTGTCCCCATAATTTTTATAATGTCCATGATAAATATTTTAATGAATTATGAAATTCTTGAAATTGTTGAAGTCAAAAGGAAAAATGAGGTTTCGTCGTTAATTGGCAGAAAATGATAGTCCAAGTTCTTTCCTGTTTTCCGCTTAATATCAATAAAACCAAGACCGGCACCGCCTTTGTCAGATAACCGCCCCTCCTTAATTTGCTTTTTGTAAAGTTCGGTTAGCTCGTCCTTCTCGAGACTGTTTACTAACTCAAGAAGTTTCTTAAGTTCCTGAATTTTATTATTTTCAACAGCATTGCCTGTGGTCACGGTATAATCATCTTTACCTTTAGCCACTAAAAAAATTCCCCTTCCGGAAAACATGTATTCATTGGTACCAAAGTCGTCAGCATGTTTGCTGATATTCTGAAGGCACTCAACCATGACATGAAAAACCTTCTTCTGAACGGAATTGTTTTCCTCCTCTTTGGCCATATTGGATTCGGTAAGCGAAGTAAAAGCTTTGGTAATCTGATGGGTAATCTCCCCCTCATACACCAAAGTTATTTCATGCTCTTTCATCGATTTGTAGAATTCATAAACAAATTCGAGGAACCCTTTTACATCTTTTTTGTTATTTTCTGCCATCATAGTAAATTTGATTTGTGAGTAAAATTAGAATTCTATTCCGATTAATAAAACATCGTCTATTTGCTTTTCATCTCCTTTCCAGCTAAAAAACTCTTTTTCAAAGAAGTGATGATATTCCTCCATGGAAAAATCCTGGTTTGCAACAAGCAGGTCACGTACACGACCGGGCGAAAATTTCTTAAATTCGGAACCTCCCAACTGGTCCGTTAATCCGTCGGAGAAGAAGAACACTTTATCGCCAGGTTCAAGTGAAATAGGATAATCGGTAAAATTTTTTTCAGGCTTGTTCCCTAGCGGAATTCCTCCAATTGCTTTGCGGTCACCTTTAAATTCAACAAGTTCACCCTTACGAAGGAGATATAATGGTCGATGTGCACCGGCAAAATGAATCTCATTTTTCTTTGGATTAAATTTCACCAATGCTATGTCCATACCATCGCGCCCTTGAGCATCTTCACGGTTTTGCTTTAAAGTATGACGTACGCCGTTGTGCAACAGGTCGCATACCTCAGCGGCTGTATACTCGCGTTCATGATCCACAATATTGTTAAGGATAAAATAGCCAACAAAAGAGAGAAGTGCCCCTGGTACGCCATGTCCGGTACAATCTACTACAGCAATATAAATAATCTCATCGCGCTTGAAGAACCAGGGGAAGTCGCCGCTAACAACATCACGAGGTTTATAGAAAATAAATGATTTTGGCAGATATTCACGTATAAAATCATTATCCGGTAATATAGCTGACTGAATACGCTGAGCATAATTTATACTATCCTCAATTTTACGGTTCTTGTCGGCAATCTCCAGCTCAATGCGTTTGGCTTCTGTAATATCATGACCTACGAAAAGGACAGTTTCCAGCTCATTTTCATTGAATTCCGGAATCGCATCTATACTCATGATCCGTTCAACAGTCTTCTCTCCAAACAAAACAGGTATAGTAATCTGATTATTTCGCTTATTAGGAGTACCCTTAATTTCAGCCAGCGTACTCTTAAAATATTCCAGTAAATTCTCAGGCATTTGAACATCCTGAATGGTCTTGTTCATCAGTTCAACGCTTTTAACACCAATATAATCCTCTACTACAGGATTAGCGTAAAAGAACATCCCGTAAGTATTAAGACGCAGAATAAGATCGAGGGAGTTCTCGGAGAGAGATTGCATCTTGCTCTTCATCCGCTCCTCCTTCTCAGCACGTTTCCGCTCTGTAATGTCCTGCGAATTAAGAATTATACCATGGATGGCCGGATCAGTAAGCAGATTTCGTCCGGTGGTTTCCAGAAAAATCTTCTGACCATCCTTTTTCATGTAAGTATACTGAATGGTAATTGGATCTTCAGGTACTTCAAGAAGTAGCTTGAACATATTCCGAAGTTCAGTCTCACCCTTACGTGTCAACCTGTCAAAATCCTTACCTTTCATCATTTCTTCAGGCGTAAAACCTAGAATACTGGAAACAGAAGGACTAATGTAGATAAGTTTCAACCCCTCATCGTAAATGGAAATTACTTCCGAAGCATTCTCGAGTAATGAATGAAGACGTTTCTGTGCATTTTCTACTTCATCGATCTGAACCGCCAGATTTGCGTTGGACCGCTGAAGCTCTTCCTGTGTGGCACGCATTTCTTCAGCACTCTGTCGCAATTCCTCTTCATTCTCCTGCAGCTCCACTGTCATCTGCCTCGATTCTTCGAGTAACCGTTCTGTCTTTTCGTTTACGCGCAGGTTGAAGATGGTTCGGGCAATAATTTCGCCCAGTTCCTTCATAAAATGAAGTGTAAGATCAGGCAATTCATCAAGCAGAAAGGCAAACTCAATGACGCCTTGAAGTTTTTCATCGGAAACAAGCGGGACAATCAGGATACTCTTGGGCTTTTTATCGCCTAGGATACCAGAGGTGATCGTTGCATAATCATCAGGTATCTCCGTACGATAAATGATATCCATCTCATAGGCACATTCACCTATAAGCCCCTCTCCTACTCTAAATTCCTGGGTAATAAATTTTTTCCTGTTATATGCATATGTTGAAATGTTGGTCAGCACTTTCCGGTCTTCGTCAAAAAGATAAAAAGCTCCCTGAACAGCATT
>DATBXH010001048.1:0-2488 GCA_036514375.1 Bacteroidales bacterium
GAATTCAAAATAACATAGTACTCGGCTTCAACCTGCTTTAAAGCTCGGTTATATCCTTCGGCAAACCCATAGTTCCGGTCAAGTTGTATCAAATCTATTTGCGGATAATTGGTTTTCAGAAAAGCTACAGAATCGTCCTCAGATGCATTATCAGCAACAATAATCTTTACCTCAGGTGAAACGGAATATTTAACCAGAAAGGGAAGAAACGTCTCAAGATGACGTCTGGTGTTCCAGTTTAAAATAACGATGGCTGTTTTTATCACGGTACTATTTATTGTTCTCTTTTATGTTTCCATCTGCGATGAGTCCAGAGCCAATTCTCCGGTGCCTCCCTGATTAATTCCTCCAAAGCTTTAACGTGCATGTTTGTAAGCTCGTAGGGGGCAAGCAGACTACAATCGTCACACAATTTTATAACTTCTACTTCGTAATATCCACGTTTTATCTTATAGAATTTGGCAAAATAAACAGGTTGGTGAGTTTTTCTTGCAAGCTTCTCAATTCCAAGCAAAACAGGAGTTTCCTGATTTAAAAATGTTGTCCAGTATCTGATATCGCTTTGATACGGGGATTGATCGGCAATAAAATTTAGCTGCGTGAGCTCACCTTTTTGAATCTGTTCCATTAAATACCTGGGAGTATGTACCATGGGAACAACATCATCTCCAAACTGTGTACGCATTTTTATCATTAGATTGTCGAAATACTTATTTTTAAGAGGTTTGTAAATAGTAGCAAAACGGTGTACGCCTTGCATCCCTAAACAACATCCCCACTCCCAGTTATTATAATGTCCAAGCACTACAAGAATATGCTTATTACGCTTGAATTCTTCTTTGAATCCACTTACATCGCGGTACTTCATTCGCTTTTTTAATTCTTCAGCAGAAATATGAAGTACTTTAACGATTTCGACTAATAAATCGCAAAAGTGGTGATAGAACTTCTTCGCAATTATCTCAATTTCTTCTTCGGATTTCTCGGGAAAAGAATTTCGAAGGTTCTCAAACACAACCTTCTTTCGATACCCGATAACATAATAAACCAGAGGATACAGTATATCTGAAATGATGTAAAGCACCCTCATCGGCAACAAGGCAATACATCTACCTAGACCAACAAAAATTAAATAGGAAAGATACTTCATCAGATCAGCTACTTTTATTGATTCAGGTATTTTTTCACAATACCTAAAAATTCTTCAAAAATTAACCCATTTGTAGCGACCAATTCTTTGCCAAAGATATAATTGTTTCCTCCCTTAAAATCGCTGACTTTACCTCCAGCCTGCTGCAAAATAAAAGCGCCGGCAGCAACGTCCCATGGTTGAAGACTGTACTCGTAAAAGGCTTCATACCTCCCGCAGGCAACGTAAGCAAGATCAATAGCAGCCGAACCAACGCGACGTGCTCCGTGAGAATTTTGCATAAAATATTCAAGTGAATCGAGATAGGCTCTCATCTTATGAAAATCGTAATATGGAAAACCTGTCGCAATAAGCGAATCTTTAACCTTTTCCACATTAGATACATGAATCTGCTTTCCATCCATATAAGCAGGTCCCCCTTTCCAGGCATAAAAACACTCATTGAGGTTTAATTCCTGCACAATGCCGAGCACAGTTTCGTTACCATCCATAAGAGCTACGGCAATAGAATAAGCAGGTAGCCCATGAATAAAGTTAGTTGTTCCATCCAGGGGATCGATAACCCATTTTAACTGCTCTCCCGAGGGTGTTCTTGTTTCTTCTTCTGTGATAAAACCGGCCTCAGGCACAATTTCCTGAAGTCCTTCTACCAGAATTTGCTCAGAAGTTTTATCTACATAGGAAACAAAGTTATGCAGGCCTTTGGTTTCCACCCGATCTTTCGAAAACTTTTTTGCTTCAGTCTGTATAAACCGGGCAGCATCGTGAACAACACTAATTGCATGGTTACAAATAAATTCGTAATTCATTTTTTTGTTTTAAGAATTTGCAAAGATAATATCCATATTGCCAGAAGCAGCAATTCCTGTTAATTTTACTTTTATACTTTTATTAATCAACTCTTTATCAAATCCAGTCTCAACCTTGATGTAATTGGGCGTAAAACCTGTCATCAGTCCTTGCAAAAACTGAGATTCAAAAAGGACTTCAGTCCCTTTTCCTATATGCTGGCGATAAAACTCTGACCGTTTCTTTTCGGAAAGTTCAATCAAATTCCGGCTCCTGCTTTCTCTCGCCTTGGGTGATACTTTCCCTGGAAACATAACCGCTTTCGTATTCCGGCGTTCCGAATACGAAAAAACATGAAGATATGAAATATCGAGTTCTTCAAGAAACGACCGGGTATCTTCAAACAATTCCTCCGTTTCGCCAGGAAATCCCACGATAACATCAGCACCAATACAAGCAAAAGGCATAGCTGATTTAATAGCCTTCACACGATTTTCGAATGTTTCTCTCAGGTATCTGCGACCCATCAACTTTAAGATCTGATTACAT
>DATBXH010001049.1:0-2377 GCA_036514375.1 Bacteroidales bacterium
AAAACTGGCAAATTAAGCCTGTTTAAGTCATCACCATAAACTATCAATGGCTACATTAAATGAAAATAGTAAGAAGGCGGGCAATCAGTTAGTCTCGTTGCCAAACATTGGAAAGGACTTGTCTCAAAAATTATTAACATTGGGAATTGATACACCTGAAAAGCTAAAACAAACCGGAACCGAGCAGACCTATCTCCGGATTAAAGCCTTGGATCCCGGAGCCTGTTTTAGCCTTCTTTGTGCCATCGAAGGTGCTATCCGGGGCATTCGTTGGCACAATCTTCCACCGGAGCGAAAGCAGGAACTTAAGCAATTTTTCCATATGGCAAAAAAGAATACCTGTAGTTAACAGGACTGTGCTTCCGGTATTGCAAGACATGGAAAAGCCGGGTGAGATAAGAATCTAAACCTTTAAAAATTCATATCATGAAAATCATCGATCTAACTCAGGAACATGAGAATCTCTATTTCTGCTGCCTGGAAGACTGGAGTGAGGAAATGAAGGAAGCTGGCGAACACAAAGCTTGCTGGTTCAGGGAGATGAGAGATAAAGGCTTAAGAGTTAAACTTGCTACGGATGATAACGGTACCATAGGAGGCATGATTCAATATGTCCCGATAGAGCATTCTCATTTCGAAGGCAGTAATCTGTATGTTGTACTGTGTATCTGGGTGCATGGACATAAGAGTGGCAGAGGAAATTTTCAGAAAAAAGGCATGGGTAAAGCTCTTATCCAGGCTGCTGAAGAAGATGTGAAAGCTTTGGGTAGTAAAGGGATGGTGGCCTGGGGACTGGCTCTTCCTTTTTTCATGCGCGCCTCCTGGTTTAAAAAGCAAGGATACCAAGTGGTTGATAAAGAAAGTATGGAAAGGTTACTTTGGAAACCATTTGTTTCAGATGCTGTTCCTCCTAAATTTATCGGGAAGAAAAAAACTCCAGCCAAAACACCTGGCAAAGTCACGGTTTCTGCTTTTATCAATGGCTGGTGCCCTGCCCAGAATATGGCTTTCGAAAGGGCTAAAAGAGCCATAAGCAATCTTGAGGATAAAGTGATTTTTAACGAATACAGAACAACTAACAAGGACATCCAAAAAGAATGGGGCATCACCGATGCTTTATTCATCGATGACAAAGAAGTGAGAACCGGTCCGCCACCTACATACAAAAAGCTAAGAAAACTAATTGAGAAGAAAGCAAGAAAAATCAAAACCTTACCTCAAAATATTTAAGCATGACGGATCTTAAAGCTTTAGACCTCCACTTTGCCAATCTCGTCAGTCAGGATGATAAAATCAGATACCCCTCTTTTAAAACTGTATTGGAAATCACGGAAGAGAGAGTAGATTGGATTTACGACAAATGGGATGTGCTTGTGAATAAACTGTCCTCGGATAATTCATTTCAACGAAGCATTGGCATGATGCTAATTGCAAATCTCTGTAAAAGCGACAGTGAAGGCAGAATCTGTGAAATTATTGATCGGCTTTTAGCCCTCACAGAGGATGAAAAGTTCATCACATCGCGGTTGTGCCTTCAAAACATTTGGAAAACAGCAGTACAACATTCTGACTTAACAAAAAAAGTAAGTAAATTTCTCGAATCAACCTATTTTGGGAATAAACATCTGAATAGCCATGCTAATCTCATCAAACAGGATGTTTTTTCGAGCCTTGCTAATATTTACAAACACACAAAAAACGCTGATACACTCACTGCAATGAATGATATCTACGATACTGAGACAGACGAGAAAGTAAAGAAAGTATTGAAAAAAATGATGAAGTGATGGCACGGTTCATTGAAGCCAAAACGATTCTCGCACACGTAAAGCAAGGGCCGGATAACATTTTCGGCCTCAAATATAACATGAATCTGTATCGTGGTTGTCAGCATGGGTGCATTTACTGCGACTCGCGAAGCAAATGTTATCAACTGGGCGAATTATCGGACATCCGGATTAAAGAGAATGCCTTGCTGCTGCTTGAGAAAGAGTTAAAAAGCAAACGGGAACGAGGTACGATCGGTTTTGGCAGTATGAACGACTCGTATATGCCGATAGAAAAGACTGAAGAACTTACACGAAAGACCTTACAACTGGCTTTACGATACCGGTTTCCCATCCATATCATCACCAAAAGCAATCTCGTCGTGCGTGATATCGATATATTGAAAGAAATCAGCAAGATTTATGCTGCCATTTCTTTTACCATCACCACCGCAGACGACAGGTTGTCCAAATTGATTGAACCTAACGCACCTGTATCCTCGCTCCGGTTCGACGCTATCCGTACTTTATCAGAGGCCGGCATCTATACAGGTATTACACTCATGCCCGTACTTCCTTTTATCACGGATGAACAGGATAATCTCCCCGAC
>DATBXH010001050.1:0-3749 GCA_036514375.1 Bacteroidales bacterium
GCAATCTTTTTCAGAATTAGCTGAAGATAAATGTATTAAGCTTAGATTTAATACGGTTCAGAGTGAAATCTTTATGTGGTTTGACCCTGATAAAATTGAAAAAATAATTAATAATTTGATATCTAATGCAGTAAAATTTACCGAACGTAATGGTTTTGTTTCTGTTAATATTTCATTAGTACTTGATACCTTCAATGAAAATGTTAGTCAGGACAGTAGCGAAAGTAAATTTGTTGAAATCGTGGTGAAGGATAATGGTATAGGTATACAGGAATCAAGTCTTGAGAAAATATTTCTTCGGTTTTTTCAGGCTCCGGAATCAAAAAATCAGGCAGGTACAGGTATTGGACTGGCTTTAACCAAGGAACTGGTTAAGATGCATAAAGGACAAATCTTTGTAGAAAGCAAACCTGGCAAAGGAACTAAATTTACAATACGTCTTCCTTATGAATCTGAAAATATAGCGCTAAATCTGGCACACGAAGACAACTTACCAAAAGAACAACCAGGAGCGAACTTGATTCCTGAGTCTAAACAAGCATTGCCGGAGAAGGAATTACCCACCAAAATCATGTTGATTGTTGAAGACAACCATGATGTGAGATACTTTATCAAAACGCATTTTGATTCTGATTTTCGGATCATTGAAGCAGAAGATGGAAAGGAAGGATGGAGCCTTATTTTAAATAGTATTCCTGATATTATTATTTCGGACATAATGATGCCCGGCATCGACGGGACTGAATTATGCCGTAAGATAAAAAAGGACGAGCGAACCTCACACATCCCTGTTGTTTTGCTCACTGCTTTATCTTCACGTGAACATCGCCTGGATGGTTTGGATGCCGGGGCAGATGATTATATCGTTAAACCCTTTGATATCGATATTCTTCGTGCCAAAGTTGAAAATCTGCTTTCATTGCGTAGGTCGCTAAGAGAAAAATATATGCAGGAGATGGTGTTGAAACCCAAAAATATTACAATAAGCTCGCCCGATGAACGATTCCTTCAGAAATCTATCGACATTGTGGAGAAATATATATCGGACCCGGAGTTTAGCATTGAGCAATTTGCCTCTGACTTGGGCGTAAGTCGCATGCAATTGTACCGAAAAATGGAAGCGCTGACGGATATGACTGTTAAGGAATTCATTCGGAGTATCCGACTAAAACGTGCAGCCCAGTTACTAGTCCAAAATAAAATGAATGTTTCTGAAATAGCATTTAACGTGGGTTTTAATGATCTTTCACATTTCCGGAAGTGTTTCCGTCAGGAATTTGGAATGAGCGCCACGGAATATGCCGAAAAGTTTGAACAGGATCCAAAATCATAGCCTAACAAAGCCTCCCGTAAAATATATTCTAATTCGTAATGTTTTGTATAGTAGCGGATCTGTCTATTTTTAAAAGTTTATAGTCAAAAATTTCCCCCGCTTTTTGATACTATTTTCCCGCTTTGGGAAAATTACCACCGGAAGTTTGGATAGCTGTTTGTGCCAATCAATTGCCTCCGAATTATCTTTCCTGAAAAAAGATGAGCTTATCAGACGATTCAATAAGAAGTAAAATCCGCAGATTATCCATACTTATCTTTCTTTCCATATTGATGCTGATAGGGACACTTATTGTTTTATTATTTGCTACACTATGACATACGACAATTATAAATATGCTAATTAAACTCTAATTGAATACTAACTATTAATTAAAATGCTTATGAATCAATTAAACAGATTTTTAAGGAGCAGGGTAATATTGCTTGGAGCAATACTTGCTTTGTTTTGCAGCAGTGCCTGGGCACAAGTAACAGTAACCGGCACATTGGTCTCTGCCAGTGACAAACAACCATTAATTGGGGCTACTGTCCTGGTTAAGGGGACTAATAATGGCGCTACTACCGACGCAAAAGGGAAATTCAGTCTAAAGATTGATAATCCTGCTGATGCAGTTTTGATCATCACTTACCTTGGTTATCTTCCTCAGGAAGTAGCTGTACAGGGACGTTCCGTGGTTGACGTTGAATTGGCTGAAGATGTTAAACAGCTCGATGAAGTTGTAGTAGTGGGGTATGGAACAGTTAAGAAGAAAGACTTGACAGGTTCTGTAGCATCTATAAAAACGGATGATGTCACCAAAACTGCCTCCAGTAATGCAATGCAGTCACTGCAGGCCAAAATGCCTGGTGTTGATATTCAACAAACTGATGGACAATCTGGTTCACCAGTAAACATTACATTGCGAGGACAACGATCTATATCTGCAAGCAATGCCCCTTTGATTTTGGTGGATGGTGTTGAATACGGTGCTACACTTGACCTTAATCCCTCGGACATCGAATCAATGGATGTGTTAAAAGATGCTTCGTCCACAGCAATTTATGGTACCAAAGGTGCCAATGGTGTTATTATTATTACAACCAAACGTGGTAAGTCTGGTAAGTCAGTCGTTAATTTCAGCGCATATATGTCTACCAATAAGCCAACCAACATCCCAAAAGTAATGTATGGGCAAAAAGAAGTTCAGCGATATATAGATGCCGCTAATTATAAAGCTGATTTCATTTCAGGGAATTGGGGCACCAGTAATTTAACTGCAGCAGATGTTTTAAAAATGAGCTTGGCAGATGGGACTACTGAAATGTCAATTTATCAGGATGGCTCCTATACCAATTGGAACGACCTTATTCTTAAAAACGGACAGACTCAGAATTATGAGTTTTCGGTTTCCGGTGGAAGTGAAAGAACTAATTATGATCTCTCTTTGGGGCTCATGAATGAAGGGGGACTGATGAGGAGAGATGAACTGAACAGGTATAATGGGAAAATTACTATCGACCATACGGTTAATAAAATGATTAAGGCTGGTGGTAGTGTTTTTTATACCTATAAGGATAATGATAAACGTAATTCCAGTGTATTTACGCAGACAATGAAAATGACTACCATTACACATCCCTACTTAAATGATGGGACAATTAATATCACTCCCAATCCACATTATCCAGCGCATTGCAATCCTTTACTCGATGATGTCCCTGGAAATTATCAAAATAATATACAGACGTCGCGCATCTTCGGAAATACCTATTTGGAAATCACTCCAATTAAAAACTTGGTTTTTAAATCAATGTTTGCTTTAGACAAAACAAATAGCAGAAATGGTCTGTATCAGGATTATCAGAGTGTTGGTCGCTTTCAGTCACCTTCTACTACACTTATTTCGAATGAAACGAAAGATTCAACCAGATATACATGGGATAATACCTTGAATTATAGCGCAAAATTTGAGAAGCATGATATTTCTGTTTTGTTGGGGCAAAGTGCAACCCAGAGTGTTTATCAAGAGGCTCTTATTTCAGGAACTGCTGGTCAGGAACACTATTATACTAGTTCATTTTATGATTTATCAAAGATTACGACAGCATCACCACCTACCAGTATTTATACCAAAACAAGCATGTTGTCGTTTTTTGGCCGGGTAAATTATAAGTTTAACGAAAAATATTTATTAACTGCAACCCTTCGTACAGATGGATCTTCTACCTTAGCTCCAGGACATAAATGGGGTTATTTCCCATCAGTTTCGGCTGCATGGCGTGTTAGCGAAGAACCTTTTTTGGCTGGTCAAAAGGCTTGGTTGTCAAATTTAAAACTACGCGCTTCTTGGGGAAGTGCAGGAAATGCAGCTGTTCAGCCATATAAAACTATTACATCATTAAGTCAATATACGGTATACTATTATTTAAACGGC
>DATBXH010001051.1:0-2693 GCA_036514375.1 Bacteroidales bacterium
CGAATCTGTGCCGAACTGATAGCCAAAATGCTCAAAAATATTGGACGACCCACATGGCGACGATAGTCCATAATTTCCGTGTTTGGTAACCTTTGCGCCCGCCCCTGCTATTACAAATGACGACAAGGTTGAGATATTGAAAGTGTTTTTGCCGTCACCACCCGTACCACAGACATCAATGGTAGAATGACCTCCCAAATCTACCTGAATGGCCAGGCCAAGCATGGCATCTCGGAAACCAAGTATTTCGGCAGGAGTTATTTTACGCATTTGATAAACAGTTAAAAATGAAGCCATTTCTTCATTTGTGAATTTACCACTGGCAAGATCCGTAAGTGTTTCTTTTGCTTTCTGCTGGGTCAATACATTACCTTCAAAAAGATAGGATAGCGTTTCTTTCATAGCGTTAGTTTTTTAACCAGTTTTCGATGAGAGTTAATCCATGTTCTGTTAGTACTGATTCAGGGTGATATTGTACCCCTTTTACATTATATTGTTTGTGACTGATGCCCATGATTAATCCTTGTTCATCAACACTGGTAATGGTGAAACATTCAGGAAGGTTTTCCCTGGCCACCACCCAGGAATGATATCGACCTGCATTGAATTTGGCAGGAACGCCTTTATATAAAGAATCTTCCGGTGTCAATACCTGCACTTCGGATGCAATTCCGTGGTATACTTTGTCCAGATTGATCAGACTTCCGCCAAATGCTTCACCAATAGCCTGATGTCCAAGGCAGACTCCCAATATACTTCTCGTTGGGCTGTATTTTTTTATTAAATCGAGGATGATTCCTGCTTCTGATGGTACACCGGGACCCGGAGAAAGAAGGATTTTATCGTACTTTCCTGCATCGTCGACACTAATCTTATCGTTTCTGTATACGTCAGCACGCTTACCTGTTAGCTTCTCAATGTAATGAACCAGGTTGTATGTAAAGGAATCGTAATTGTCAATGACTACTATTTTTTGCGTATTCATAATTTTAAATTTAATTGTTCTGCTTGTCTACAGTCCGTTGAAACTACCTTTCGACTATCGTCTGTCGTCCGTGGACTATGGACTTTTCTATAACTCTTTTGCCATCTCAATTGCTTTTTTCAAAGCACCAAGTTTGTTATTCACCTCCTGAAGCTCGTTAGCTTCTATTGAAGCTGCCACAATACCGGCCCCAGCCTGATAAAACAAAATATTTTCCTTGCTCAGGAAGGTACGGATCATAATGGCATGATTCAATGTCCCGTCAAAACCAATATATCCAATGGCGCCACCATAATTGCTACGCGCCTGATTTTCATAGGTATCGATAAGTTCCATGGCCTTATATTTGGGGGCACCCGAAAGTGTACCTGCCGGAAATGTGGCCGTAAACATATCTACAATTGCCGAAGGATTGTATAATTTAGCCGAAACTGTTGATACCATATGTAAAACATGTGAGTAGAACTGAATTTCACGGTAACTTTCTACTTTGATACCAGTCCCATGACGACTCAGATCATTCCTTGCCAGGTCAACCAACATTACATGTTCGGCATTTTCCTTCGGATCGGCAGCCAATGCATGGGCCAGTTCCTTGTCTTTTTCATCGTTGCCGGTCCGACGGAATGTACCGGCAATTGGATTGATGAATGCCTTTCCATCTTTAATCTTGATCTGTGCCTCCGGCGAAGATCCAAAGATACGATAACTGCCAAAATCGAAATAAAATAAATATGGTGATGGATTTATAGAGCGCAAAGCCCTGTAAACGTTAAATTCGTCACCACTGAATTTTTGTGAGAACTGACGTGAAAGTACAATTTGAAATACATCGCCACGGTAACAGGATTCTTTTCCTTTGGTAACCATCTGCATATACTGTTCGTCAGTGATGTTTGATGTTTCATTGTTTCCGGGGGTAAATCTCCCGGAGGTAATGTTCACGGTGTACAACAGTCTTTCTACCCTGTCGAGCTGACTTTCCTCTCCATCGAAAAGATTTTCGACGATGTACATCATGTTTTTGAAGTGGTTGATAGCAATAACATACTTAAAGAATTGGTAGCAAACATCCGGAATTTTGTAGTGATCTTTCGAAGGGGCTTTCAGCCTGATGGTTTCGAAGTATTGCACAGCATCGTAAGTGGAATAACCAAAAAGACCGTTCACCGGGAGGTTATCTCCATTCTTCCCGGTTTTAAAGCATTGCATAAAGTTGTTAAAAGCATTGCCAAAATCTGCCTGACTTTTAATGATTAAAGTTTCTTTATCTCCATTATGGAATGAGGAGACTGCCGAGCCTTTGTCAACTGTGAATGAAGCAACTGGCTGAAGACAGACGAATGAGTAACTATTCTCATTTCCATGATAGTCTGAACTCTCAAGTAGAAAAGCACCCGGATACATGTCACGCATTTTCAGGTAAATGCTAACCGGAGTAAGCGTATCAGCAAGTACTTGCCTTGTGTTTGTTTTGATATTGAATTGCATATACTTAATTTTTAATATTTTTGAATTACCGGAACCAAAGGCATAACAACAAAAAAGGCCCGCCGGTATTTGGCGAGCCTTTGTATATTTTATCTCTTTTTAATAATACATAATGGCTACTCCCTCATCCCGGCTGAAGATAAGTTGTTGCGCCACCACCATGCATTATTTAAAGAAATGTTCATGTCGTATTTTTGATTAAGACAAAAAAAGAAAT
>DATBXH010001052.1:0-3735 GCA_036514375.1 Bacteroidales bacterium
GTACAAGGTGGCGTAAAAAAGAAAGACAGACAAAACAAAGCACTCATCGATAGCATAAGTGCAACCATTATACTTCAATCCTATCTTGAAAGCCTCGATTTCAAGGGTATGTGAAGTTATGTTAAAAAAACAAAGTGATTATTAATTTGTTTTAAAACTCAGGATACAAAAAGAAACAATGATTTTACCGATTTATGTTTACGGACAACCAGTACTACGCAAGGTAGCTGTTGATATTACAAAAGATTACGAAGGATTAAATCAATTTATTCAGGATTTATGGGAAACCATGTATAAATCAGACGGAATAGGTCTGGCTGCACCTCAGGTAGGTAAATCAATCAGGGTATTTGTAATTGACGGTTCACCGCTGGAGGAAGACGACCCAAATCTGAAAGACTTTAAAAAAGCTTTTATCAATGCCAAAATAATTGAACGATCCGGAGATGAGATCCCTTTTACTGAAGGATGCCTGAGCATACCCAACATCAGGGAAGAAGTACTTCGACCACCCAAGGTACGCATACAATATTATGATGAAAACTGGCAATATCACGACGATTATTTTGAAGGGATTGCCGCCAGAATTGTACAGCATGAATACGATCACCTGGAAGGAATCATGTTCGTAGACCATATTTCCGCTATCCGCAGAAGCTTGCTAAAAAGCAAATTAACAGCCATATCCAAAGGGAAGGTCGATGTTGCTTATAAAATAAAACCAATTAAGTAAAAATCTCACGAGCTGTAGCACGTCGAGAGCTCTTCGTTGTTACCGAAGAGGATACTTCTTAAAAATTTCGCTCGATTTCTGCAGGATATCAATATATTGTGCCCTCTTGTATATAAATGGATTGTTTACCTTCGCCTGGGACAGTTTTCCTTTAAAGTCGTTCAGTGATTTATATTTCCTTGCCTCCATCCAGGCTGTAATCTCACTTAGAAGTGTCTTAATATAGGAAATCTTGTTTTTATATAAAGTGCTTACAACCTGAACAGAATCAGCCCCGGCAAGGATCATCTTAATAATATCTTTCCCGGAGTGAATACCCCCGTTACAACTTATGGAAGCCTTTATGTTTCTGTAAAGCATACCAGCATAGCGCATGGCCAAAAGGCTTTCGCCGGGCGTAGAAACTTGAAAACTATTGATATGAATCTCATTTTCAATATCAATATCCGGTTGCAGAAACCGATTAAAAACCACAACAGAATCAGCCCCTTCGTTATCGAACTGCTTTATTACGTTTAATATATTTGCATAAAAAGGACTGAACTTAATACTAATAGGAATCTTAACAGCGTTTTTCACAGCCTTAAAGATCTCTAGCTGCTGAGAAACAATATCTCGTCCGTCAAATTTAAAATCCTTTGGTATTGCAAAAAAATTTAACTCAAGTGCATCAATGCCTGTATCCTGTAATTGCCTTGCATAATCAATCCATGTTTCGGTAAAAACACAATTTAAACTAGCAATCACAGGGATCGAAACACTTTCCTTGGCTAATCGCAAATTCATAAGGTGTTCGCTTGGACCTGCATGTTCGATATCCGGAAACAAGCTGATCATTTCGGCATTTCGCTCCCGATACTCATTTAAATTCTCATCCAATTCAAGTCTCTCAAGTTGAATCTGTTCCTCAAAAAGTGACTTATATACAATAGCCGCCGCCCCCGATTCCTCCATTAGTTTCAAGTTGTCAACACTATTTACCAAATTACTGGCTCCAACAATAATTGGATTCTTGATTTCAAGCCCGGCAAAGGAAGTTTTTAAATCGACCATATCTTATGTTTTAGGTAGTTAACAACAAATATTTATATTTCAGATCAATTCTTTTTTTAAATTTACTTATTAATTATTTAAACTTAACTCAAAAAACTGCAAATCCTTTGATCCCTCGTGAATTCATCCGCCAAGCTCCTTTTTTACGTTTCGTCATTCCTTTGATGACTGGGATTGGCATTCGACTCCAATGGGATTTTCCACAAAGTCTGGTCATTTTTCTTTTTATAATAACATTCCTGACAGCATTTTGTTTCACGATTTTTAGAACACTCTCCATCAATTACAAATTAAGGTGGATAAATGGTTTAGCAATCGGTTTGTCATTCATTTGCTTAGGAATAATCATCACTACCAAACACCTGGAATGCCCTGTCAATTCTCTAACGGAAAGTAACCATCCGGTTGAAGTGATCGGTGTGATAGATGAACCACCCGAAGAGAAGACAAAATCCGTTCAATGTTTTTTAACAATAAAGCTAATTAAGAAATCAACTCAATTTGAGAACTGTAAAGAAAAAATCCTTCTATACTTACAAAAAGACTCTGCTTCGAAAACTTTAAAGGCCGGAGATCTGCTCGTACTGAAAACACGCCTGAATAGAATCAGAAACTCAGGTAATCCTTTCGAATTTAACTATAAGCAATATTTATTCTTTCGTGGAATACAATTTTCAGGATATACCGGCAGACTATCCTGGAAACTATTAGCTAATCATCAATTAAACAAACTTCAAACTCTTGCATTTAGCACACGCGAAAAACTTTTATCGATATTTACCCGAATCGGTCTTAAGGGTGACGAACTGGGAGTTGCGTCGGCCCTCATCATTGGTGATAAGGCAAATCTTGACGACGAAATAAAACAGGCTTATATAGCTTCCGGAACGATGCACATACTTGCTGTATCTGGCATGCACATCGCACTGCTTTATTGGGTGTTAAATATATTGCTTTCATTTCTCAATGCACTGAAACATGGTAAATTTATAAAATTAGTTCTCCTGCTTATAGCAGTCTGGTTCTACGCTCTGATTACAGGCTTAGGAGGGTCTATATTACGGGCTGCCACTATGATTACCTTTGTAATTATCGGTCAATCCTTTAACAGAAATGTAAATATCTTTAACTCACTGGCAGTCTCAGCCTTTTTGTTATTACTAATTAATCCTTTCAATTTAGTCGATGTAGGATTTCAATTATCATACCTGGCCGTAATCAGTATAGTGATCTTTTATCCATTGATTTACAATTTAATAGATATCAAAAACTGGTTAGGGGATCAACTTTGGTCGTTAACAGCAGTTACGCTAGCTGCTCAGTTGGTTACAACACCCATTTCACTTTTTTATTTTCATCAGTTTCCTAATCTCTTCATTTTATCCAACCTGGTAATGATCCCGCTTTCAACGTTGATCATGTACTTTGCCATGACTTTAATTGCTTTTTCGGGGTGGAACTGGATCACCATGATCCTCGGTAAGGTTTTTAATTTTCTCGTCTGGCTGCTGAATAAAGTGGTATTGACCATCGAAAGCCTTCCTTATGCTTTAACGAAAGGAATCTATATCAATTGGATAGATGTGTGCTTGTTGTATATTCTGGTTACTTTCATAACCCTGTTTTTGTTAAAACGAAAAAGCTTCTACCTCATCGCAAGCACCGTCGCCATTTTAGGGTTATCGACCCATTCATTAATTATTAAATACAATCAATCCACATCAAAAGAAATCATTGTTTATAACAATAATGAAAATCCTGTAATCCAATTCCGTGAAGGAAATAAAAGTACGTGGCTTATTGGTAACAGAACTCCACAGGTAAACCGTTATATTAATAATGCCAAATATACCATGGGTTGTGCTAAAAACACAGTTTACAATCTGGACTCCATTCAACAATTTACGAAGGATCGGGGAATAATGATAGAAAGTAATTTATGGATACAA
>DATBXH010001053.1:0-3282 GCA_036514375.1 Bacteroidales bacterium
AACTGAATAATTGCCTTTCACCAAAATTAGCGGTTCTATCTCCAACCATAAACAGTTACAAAGCAAAACAATTAGAACAAACACTTTCAAGTAAGGGAATAAAGACTTATAATATCGCTAACTCCGGGGCCCTGTTGGTAATCCTCAAAAATTAATAAGTCAGCTCACCAATTCCCTGACGGATAATTTCAGGTTCAACACCAGTGCAATCCACTATCGTGGAGGCAACATTCTGTCCGTAACCACCGTCTATCACAAGATCTACAATTTCACTGTATTTCTCATGAATAAGTTCAGGGTCAGTGGTATATTCAATTATTTCATCATCGTCATGTACTGACGTGGTAAGCAATGGGCTACCAAATTCACTTACAATTTCCAGCAGGATCGAATTATTGGGAATGCGGATCCCAACTGTCTTCTTATTGCTTTGGAATAAAGCAGGTACCTTATTATTAGCATTCAGGATAAAGGTAAATGGACCTGGGAGATTCTTCTTCATCAATTTAAAAACCGTATTGCTGATTGGTCGGGTATAATCAGATAATTGACTAAGGCTGTGGCATATAATTGAAAACCTTGCCTTTTCGGGTTTAATCCCTTTTAACCGGGCTATTTTCTCAACGGCTTTATGATTATGAATATCACATCCCATACCATATACACTGTCAGTTGGGTAGATAATTATTCCTCCCCGTTGTAAAACTTCGATAACCTTTTCAATTTGCTTATAATTAGGGTTCTCCGGGTAAATTTTTACAAGCATGCAAAAGTAATTAGTGATTCATTAATAATGTTCAATTTAAAGTGTTGTCTCCTTCCTTGACTTCCCAGTAAGGATCATCATCGGGTTCTTCTTCCCAAACCTTTTCCTCGGGTTTAGGCCCTTGATCATGATAAGTAAAAGCCAGGACCATGCCTGTAAGGCCACCAAACAAATGGGATTCCCATGAAATTCTATAGTCAATAGGCAAGATTCCCCACACCATACCCCCGTACAAAAAAACAGTGAGCAAAGATATAGCCAATAGTTTAATATTCTTACGGATAACCCCGCTAAAAAAAAGAAATGACGCACAGCCATAAATCAGGCCACTGGCACCAATGTGGTAAGCTTCACGGCCGACCAGCCAAACACACAAACCAGTAATTATCCAAATAATGATTAGCACCTTAAAAGCGATAGACCTATAAAAATAACAAATGGAGGATGTCAGAACCATAAAAGGCACAGTGTTACTAATCAAATGAGCATACCCTGCGTGAAGCATCGGCGAAAAAATTATACCAATCAAACCTCCAAACGTTCTAGGATAGATTCCAAAAGCACTCAATGAGAAACCACCAATAAATTCAACAGTCCTGATCAGCCACATCAGGTAAAGTAAAAAAAAAGGAATATAAAAAGCCCTGATGATTTGCCGTTTCTCTTCTTCGTCCAGTGGTGCCATGGCAAATAATTAAAAGTCATAAAAATAACAAAATAGATGGTAAGATGAAAAACTCAGTTAATCTCGGAGTCGACATAAACAATCATTTGTTATCTTTGACCTCAATTTTTTCTACATGGATTTTATTACACTGATATTCATCTCAATAGGTTTATCTGTAGATTCATTTGCAGTTTCCGTATCTTGTGGGCTAATCATGTGTGAAATTACGTTCTGGAAAGCTACCCGAATTGCATCATCACTTGCTTTCTTTCAGGCTTTGATGCCACTTGTAGGGTGGGTAATAGGAAAACGTATTGAAAATCTCGTAGTTAGTTTTGATCACTGGCTGGCCTTTGGCTTATTGACATTAATCGGCGGGAAAATGATCATGGAAAGTTTAAAGAAAGAAGAAAATACAAAAAGGCCTAATCCGCTTGATCCTAAAATGCTACTGGGTATGTCACTTGCTACAAGCATTGATGCTCTGATTGTCGGTGTGACCTTTGCCCTGTCTTACAAAAATATAAACCTCTATTTATCAACGTTTATTCTAGGATTTACGACCTTTTTCTTTTCGATGCTGGGAATCCTGTTCGGCAAAAAAACCGGGATGAAATTCGGGAAAAAGATGGAGATTCTTGGTGGCATCATTCTGTTCTTAATCGGATTAAAAATACTTATTGAACATATGATGGCCTGAGCCATAAGTATCCACAATAAATTTCATATTATACCTGAAATTAAATCTCCTGTTTGGATGACAAATGGCACAAAGGGATATGCCACGGATTGAAGTTTAAATTACATAAAACCGGATAGCTTAAAAAATGTCTATTCGGTGTGTTTATCTAAATCGAAATATTTATGCAGAAGTTTTTTAGCTGCCATAAAGGAGGATAATTGGTCGGTCAGCACTCTTTTTTCATAATCAGGAAGTTTATGCTCAATATTCGGATGTCGATAAAAATGATCATGTAATGCCTCATTAATTGTTTCATACATCCAGTATTTAGCCTGTTCCCTTCGCCGTTGATAAAAATACTGATTTTCCTGTGTTAATGCCACATAACCAAGTATCGTCTGCCAGATAGAATCGATCCCAAAGCCATTTACCGAAGAGCAAAGCAACACTTCGGGGGACCAACCTGAGGGAGTTCTTGGGAAAAGGTGTAATGCATTTTTATACTGAATAGCAGCAAGTTCAGCCTTTTGCAAATTATTACCATCGGATTTGGTAATAGAAATGGCATCGGCCATTTCCATAATACCGCGTTTGATACCCTGCAATTCATCTCCTGCGCCAGCAAGCATGAGCAGCAGAAAAAAATCGACCATAGAATGGACTGCAGTCTCTGATTGTCCTACACCAACCGTTTCAATAAAAATAGTATCAAAGCCGCTGGCTTCACAAAGTATAATGGTCTCGCGCGTTTTCCGTGCTACTCCGCCCAAGGATCCTGCTGAAGGCGAAGGCCTGATAAAAGCATTCGGATCGGTGGAAAGTCGTTCCATTCGTGTTTTATCTCCAAGTATACTTCCTTTGGAACGCTCACTGGATGGATCGATTGCCAGTACAGCAAGTTTTCTGCCGTGCGAGGTAAGATAAGAACCAATTGCTTCGATGAATGTGCTTTTGCCTACGCCAGGAACACCTGTAATCCCAATACGAAGTGATTTTCCGGAGTAAGGCAGACATTTCTCTATAATTTCCTGAGCTTGCTTGGCATGTGTAGGTAACGAACTTTCTACCAGAGTAATCGCTTGACTCAAAATAGTCCGGTTCCCGGCAATTATACCATCCACATACTCCTGAGTAGTGAGCTTTTTCCTGCTCTTACGGATAAAGCGA
>DATBXH010001054.1:0-2130 GCA_036514375.1 Bacteroidales bacterium
CCCCGGAAATAAAGGGTATCGGACACCATCAACCCAAGCAAATTACTATCGATAACTTTATCATCATTCATGTTGTCGAGAAAGAAAGAGAATAGTTCCTCATACCAGGCAATAATTTCAGTGCGTCTTTCCGGCTGACGAATAGCTATCTGGGAAACAGCTTCGGATACAACTGCCCTGGAATAGGCATTTAATCCCGGTTCTTTCAGGAAGCCGGTCAATGCGGACAATTGATTTTGTCCAAGCTGATAGATACATTCCCAGAGAATATCACTAAACATATCACTAAACCAGAATTCCGTGACTTTCGAATCGGCTCTGAGCAATTGAAGCAATACCGGAAGGCTCTCCTCTGCCCTAAGCTCGGTAAGGAGAAAAATGGCATGAAAAAGGAAATTCCCGGTTTCTTCTTCCCAACCCTGCTTTTCGAATGAATGAAACCTGGTTATGGAATCCATAATCACCTTTTCCAGGTCGGCGATGAGTGTTTGCCTGGGCAGAGCAAGTATGGAGCGAATCAGATCATGATTGATATGCATCCCGTTTTCGTACAACAAGGCTACTTCAGGATGATTAAAAACAGGTTGTTCGGAAGTTTCAGGGAATTCGGGACCAGCATATTTAACCTTTCGCTTGGTTGCTTCTTCCTTCTTATAGCGTTCAAAACCAACCTGCAGACGCTTTTGCAAAACTTGTTTCTTAAGATGATCCATTCCGGGATGATTCGGGCTCATCTCCTCAAGCATTTGAAACCTTGCTTCTGCTGCTTCCAGGTTTCCGGTTTCTAAAAAATACAGAATCGCAACCTGGTTAAACGACATTACCTCCGAAATATGGAAGGTTTCAACACCGGGGCACAGAAGACTAATATCCAGCCCTTCTCCAAGTACACCGGGAATTTTGTCATATTCCTTCTTATAAAGATAACAGGTGGCTTTGTTTATTTTGGCAAATAAATAATCAGGATGTTCCCGGATCAGTTTCTCATTTAATTCATAAGCCTTCTCATAATCATCGGTCGAGAAATAAAAATCCACCAAATAATTCTGGAATTGCGGGACATCAGGAAACCTGGCAGCCCAGGTCTTCAACTTGTCCTCGTTGGGATGCTTCTTGTTTACTTCGGCATAGGCCTTTTCCACTTCGGATTGTATAGGAGCCGGGTATTCCTTCAGTGGTTCCCAGGTAATATTGTATGATACGTGAATCAGGGTTTTCGTTTTGTTATCCATACGGCTGTATTTTAGAGTAAAAATATGGATAACTTCAAAGCAATTCCAGAAAACTTCCGAAAAGTAATTAACAACTGAGTAACTAACCGGTTATCTATTGTTTGATCAATTAAATTTTTTCAGGTTCCCGGAGTCATGATTACAGTTTTCACAGATTTCCACCATCTTGTCTCCACGGTAGAAGTACTTCATTGCAGTCCGGCATCGGGGACAATGATGTAACAAAGAATCTGCAGCATATTTTGCATCCTGTGCGTTGAAGAGTTCACGTTCTGTCCATGTTCTTTTGATCCCCAGCCATGATAAAAGGGCGGATAAAGTATTCTTCCGGAGATTTAAAAGAGCATTATACATAACGTTATGATTTAGGTTGAAAATATCAAAACGCTTGAAGCTATACACGGTTTGAGTGAAATACTCCCTGGGAAAACTATACGGGAGGCCAAACATTGCCGGTTTGATAAAGTAAGCCTTCAATGGTTTAAGATTTGGCAAATACCCTGTTCCAAAAATCCAATCCCAAACAGCCAGCTTGGTGGAAAAATTCTTATAAAAAACCTCCTCATGATTACCATGATGCCACTGGTGCATTTCAGGACCATTGATAATATATTGAAGTTTACCGCTCTTTACATTGATGTTTGCATGTATCCACATCCCCCAGACGGCATCCAGGAGAGCTTTGACAGGATAAACAAACGCGGCGGTATGATTATCGAGTAAAAAGAATATGGGAATAAATTCAATCGTTTGATTAATCATTATTTCCAGAAAATGAGAACGGCTGCCTGCCAACCAGTCTATTTCTCTCCCGGAATGATGTGCTTCATGCGTTCGCCAGAGCCATTTATTATGATGTTGCAAACGGTGAAACCAGTATATGTAGAAATCGTGCGTT
>DATBXH010001055.1:0-2940 GCA_036514375.1 Bacteroidales bacterium
ACACCAAGACTAACCGCAGCATTGGCAATCCTGGCTCCATCTACATGCAGATACATGTTGTATTGATGCGCAAGACCGGCTATAGCCTTAATTTCCTCTAACGTATAAAGCGTGCCAAGTTCAGTGGCCTGGGTAATAGAAATGACTTTTGGTTGAGCATGATGCTCAAAATCAAAGCCATGAAGATGTTTCTGAATAGAGCTAACAGTCAATTTTCCATCCGTAGCAGGAATGGTAACAAGTTTGCATCCTGTAAATTTTTCGGGAGCGTTACATTCATCCACATTAATATGGGCTGTCTCAGCACAAATAATTGCATGATAGGAATCAGTAAGAGCTTTCAAGCTCAAAACGTTTGCAGCTGTACCCAGGAACACAAAATAAACAGAAGACTGAGGACCAAATAAATCTCTAAACCTTTCACGAGCCTTTTGAGTAATTGGATCATCTCCATAGGCAATGGCATGACCAATATTTACATCCGAAATTGCTTTTAATATGCCAGGATGAACTCCTGCATTATTATCACTCGCAAAGCCTCTTTTAAATGATTCCATAGCTGTTATTTTATCATTCAAAAATAAAAAAATGAAATAAAGAAACAACTAAGGTATTACCAATAAGAGAATATTGATCTGTTGGTGTGTTCGATATTTGAGTAATAACAGCTTAAAATTCAGAAGTAAAGAAAAATTCGATCTTTTGGAACTTTTCCTGAGCCATTTGCAGACTATAAGCGGAATCAGCAAGGAATACATCTCGTCCATGCTTGTCTTCAGCTATATATTGATATTTTCGTTTTTTAAAATCGTCAAATTCATGTTTGTCAGAGCTTCTCATCCAGCATGCTTTATAAAGCTGAATAGGTTCGTAACGGCACGAAGCACCATATTCGTGTTCCAAGCGGTATTGAATGACATCAAATTGCAGAGCTCCTACGGTTCCGATAATCTTCCGGCCAGAGGATTTATTAGTAAATAGCTGAGCGACACCTTCATCCATCAGCTGATCCAAACCTTTAGCCAACTGTTTATATTTTAACGGATCCGCATTTTCCACATAGCGGAATAATTCCGGCGAAAAACTTGGAATCCCTTTAAAATGAAGTAATTCTCCGTTTGTCAGCGTGTCACCAATTTTAAAGTTTCCGGTATCATGCAAGCCAACAATATCTCCCGGATAAGCTTCATCAATAACTGACTTTTTATCAGCCATGAATGAGGTAGGATTCGAAAACTTTAGCTGCTTACCAAGCCGAACATGCAGGTAATTAGTATTTCGTTCAAATTTTCCTGAGACAATGCGGAGAAATGCAATCCTGTCGCGGTGGTTCGGATCCATATTGGCATGGATTTTAAAGATAAATCCGCTAAATTTCTGTTCTTCAGGAGAGATAAAACGTTCTGCAGTAGTAAAGCTTTTTGGAGTAGGTGCAATTTCAATAAAACAATTAAGCAGCTCCCGGATTCCAAAGTTATTCAGCGCACTTCCAAAAAAAACGGGCGCTACTTTAGCATCCAGGTAGTTCTGCAGATCAAATTCAGGATAGACACCTTCGACCAGTTCCAAGTCTTCCCTGAGTTTATCAGCATACTTATCGATATAATCCTCTAATTCTTTACTATGTATATCTTTAATTTCAATAGAATCGCCAATGGTTTGTTTTTCTATCTCGGTGAAAAGCTGAAGATTACGTTCATACAGGTTATAAACACCTTTAAAGGTAGGTCCCATACTTATCGGCCAACTTAAAGGCCTTACCTTGATCTTTAGTTCGGTTTCTATTTCGTCGAGCAGGTCGAACGGATCCTTTCCGATGCGATCTAATTTATTGATAAACACCATTACAGGAGTATTCCGCATCCGGCAAACTTCCATAAGTTTACGGGTTTGAGCCTCAACGCCTTTAGCACAATCGATAACAATAATAACACTATCAACGGCTGTAAGAGTCCTGAAAGTGTCTTCAGCAAAATCCTGGTGACCTGGTGTATCGAGAATATTTATTTTAATGTCTTTGTATTCAAAACCCATGACAGAAGTAGCAACCGAAATCCCTCGTTGCTTTTCAATTTCCATAAAGTCGGATGTCGCCGTCTTCTTTATTTTATTTGATTTTACAGCACCAGCCACATGAATAGCACCACCAAACAGCAACAACTTTTCAGTCAGGGTTGTTTTCCCTGCATCGGGGTGACTTATAATGGCAAATGTCCGTCTTCTTTTGATTTCTTGAATAAAATCCATTTCCCGGTAAATTTCGGAGGGCAAAAGTAATATTTTATTGTAAATCTCTCCTTTTCTGAACTATTTTTTGAGAAAAATTCATTCTACTTTTGTAAAAACCGATTATAAATGGAAAATACAAAAAAAGAAGGTCGTTATAACCGAATATACAATCAATTGGAGGAGTTAACCCAAAAATGTGACAACCCTATTTCGCAAATGGCAACTGTGGTTGCTGTGCTTCATCATAAAGTGGAATACTTTTTCTGGACAGGATTTTATCTTTTACAGAATGGTAGGTTACTTGTCGGGCCCTACCAGGGGCCGGTTGCATGTCAGGAGCTTGCTAAGGATAAAGGTGTTTGCTGGGCTGGAGTTAACCGTAAGGAAACTTTAGTAGTGGCTGATGTACACCAGTTTCCAGGGCACATAGCCTGCGATTCCCGCTCAAAATCGGAAATAGTAGTTCCTTTACGCAATAACGAGAGAGAAATAATTGGGGTTCTTGATATAGATAGCAAGGATTTCGGATCATTTGATGATACTGATGCAAAATGGCTGGAAAAAATTGTTAGTTTGATCAATGGCTAATGTATCACAGTCAACAGCCAATTTTTAACCGATCTGTAAACCTGGTCTCTAACAGCTGTTGACTGTGACTTTCAAACTAGAAGAAAAATCCCACACCAAAAATCCATTGGCGGTTGCGCGAGT
>DATBXH010001056.1:0-4829 GCA_036514375.1 Bacteroidales bacterium
GGTGTATGACCAACTGTAAGTTACCGTCGGGTCGTTAGTCACGGAATAGGTAATATTGTTATCCCCCTGGCAAACGGGGTTTTTACTTGGAGTAATAACCGAAGGCTGGGAAGGTGAGGCTAAAATTATCAGACTCCCAGTCATATTTTTTATACAGCCGTTGCTGGTTGTGGCAGTAACGGTATAAGTTCCTGTAGCAGTTTGTGCAGGAAAGCTGATTGCACTTCCGGTTCCTGCAACAGAGCTTCCAACTGCTACTCCATCTTTATATAATTGATAATTTACGGTGGTTTGAGAACCATCCAGTCCGAATGTAACTCCTGGAGTTGAACAGTATGGTCCCGCTGCCGGAGTCATATTAAATACTGTAGCGTCAGGATAAGTTCCTATTGTTACATCGCTACCTTGAATTTCACATCCTTTTTTATCTTTTATCCAAGTGTGATAAGTACCAGATGGTAGTAGAGATATTGTTCCACTTGACGAATAGGTTGGGGTTAATGTTGTACTATAACCATACTGATATGGTGCTCCCCATCCAGGATTAGTTCCACTTGCAGTTATTGTGATGCTTCCATTAATAGGGCTATTGCAAGTATTTTGGAAAGTTGCTGTAGATGTTAGTGCGGGAGGAATGCTATCTGTAATTGGTGGACGTTTAAAATTTTCAGTTTTGGATGAAGTACATACCTCATCGGATATGTACCCATAATAGGTACCTTGGCTAACACCTGAATAATCCTGGGTAGGAGACAATACAGTACCTGATGAGTTTTTCCATGCATAGCTAATCGTTCCGTGGGTAACGCCAGAATAATTCATGGTAAGGATCGCATCACTACCACCATTACAGGTTAAAGCCTTTTTAACAGCAGTATTGACTGTAAATGAAGAAACAAGGATCCGAAGGGTATCGTATTTATCCTGACTGCAATAAGTATTATGGGCAAATATACGATATATAGTTGTTGAGGATAAATTACTTGGTGGAGAATAGTTTGAAGGAGAACTAGTAGGCGCTGTTAAATTCGTCCATGCTCCGGCAATGCTATCCGTACATTTTTGCCATGTATAAAGCCAATCGGTTGCAATGCCCCGACCTCCTCCTGCATTCGTCTGTAGTTTTAAAGCTGATGGGGTTGGAGAGTCGGTACCTGTGCTACTACTGTAACAAACTATATAATTCGAGGGAGTTACATAAGCAATGGTCGGTTTTGTTAATGGAGCATAAACGGTAACGGTAATTATGTTTGAATAACTGGATGCACAGCTATTAGAATATACTCTTATAAATTTAGTTGAAACAGTTAATGCTGTAGTATAATTTAATGTATTGGAATTTGCCCCCGGAATAGCGGTCCAGTTTCCATCACCTTGTACAGCAGCTAAGTTTGTTGTGAGATACCATTGGTATTGCGGGGTAGGAGAGCCACCGGAAGCATCCGGAGAACTGGTAAAATTGCCTGGAGCTGTGCCATTGCAAATATTTGTAGTGGCAAGTGAAATACCTCCACCGGATGTGGGTGAAGAGTTTACAGTAATCGTATCATTTGGTGCAGAGGCCGCTGATAGTGGGCAATTAGTGTCGGTTACTTTTCGATAGTAAATGGTAGTTACTGATAAGGCAGGAGGTGAAAAGTTCTGGCCTGTGGCAACTAATGTAGCGCCACTATACCATTGGTAAGTATATGAACCAGTTTCGCCAGTCGCAGCAGTCCCTATTAATGGAGCTGGGATACTGCCACTACAAATCGTTTGATTTGTGGGGCTGGTTGTTCCAGAAGTTAAAGCTGATGGAGCAGTAATTGTAGTTGCGCTGGGAGTTACATAATCATCTCCGGTATTATCCGTTACATCAATACGGTATTTTCCTGGTCCAAGTCCGATGAAAGTATGTGAGGCTAATGGATCAACAGCAGTTTGAAGAATTATAAAATTATCATCTAACAATCTATATGTGAATGGAGCAATCCCTCCGGTTACAGTAGCAGTTAAACTTCCATCAGTGCTATAGCTACAAGTAACACTTGGATTCGATGGACTAATAGTTACATTGGTTATTTGTCCAAGAATATTAACAGCAGGATTAAGGAGAGCTAAACTTAAATAAAGTAAAATTTTTTTCATACTTACAGGCTTTGATTGTTAACTAGGTTCACTCTCTTAAGCAAGCTGTTATTATTTTTATCATCAACAACAATAATATATTTCCCTCTTTTTGATATTATAAATTGTACTTCATTTGTAAGAATATTCTCCCGTAAATCGATCTTTTCAAAATGACCTTTCCCAAAATCTTCAAATAACCTCACTAGAAATGGAGCTGTTCCTTTGAGAATGGAAACAGAAACATTATATCGAATAGTGTGTTCGTTTATGGTCGAATCTATTTTATACTTAAAATCAATATTGGGGGTTTGAGCCTGAGCGCTTAATGTGAAAGCGCCTAATAAAAGTAAGATTGATATCAGGAATAGTTTTTTTAGTTTAACAGATAATCTTATCATATGGTGTATTTCTTTAATTTTTTGAGGCCAATTTTTTATAGACTGAATAATTAGACTGTTAATATTTATCTCCAATTGTTCATAAATCCTTTAAGGCTTTTTACGAAGAGCCATGAATTATGTTATACATAATACCCTCATAATTTTATGAGGGTATGAAATTGTTTGACGAACGCAGATTTTATAAGTGCTGATTTATCAGTGACTTGATTGTAATAAGGTTTGATTAAACTAGTTTTTCTTTCAGTCATTCAGCGATTTAATATGAACGCCATAAATATATGTATTTTTAATTAACAGTAATGGCAAAGTTATTAACAATTTGGCGAAATCCGTTTATGGTTATGGCTAGACTGTAATATGCTATTTCGGTAAGCGTTTTATTTATAGTGAATTTAATGGGTAATGTATTTTAACAATTTTACAGCCAGGTCTATGCAAAAGGATGCGCTTTATAAGATTGTTTTCGTAAAATTGAGCTAAAACAAGTGGTATGAAAGGTTTTGCTCTTCAGGAAAAGTAGGTGTTACAGGGTAATACCCAGCTGTTGGCGCTTATACCTTTTCTTTGAAAGGGGGTAAATCAGGTTTAGGTATTAAATTTGAAAACAAGGCACATGCTTATAACACGTGCCTTGCTGTAACTATCTTATGAAGAATTAATTATTCAGGGCATTCTAAAAATAATAACCAATTATAATCATTAAAATGAAGTGTTTCATATAATAGTTTGAGTCTATCTTCAGTAGCATAACTTGGGGATAAGTTTAATCTTCCATCCTTAATGTTATAGTTCTTAACATTATTCATTAAATCAATTAAAATCGTATCAATCTCTTCCGAAGAAAAATTATTACTACAAAAACATAATGAATTAATAAAATGATTATCCTTGATGTTTAGAGTAGTCAATTTATTGTTGTCACAACTTAAACCAGTCAATGCTGTATTTTTTGAAAGATCTAAGTTTGAAAAATTGTTAAAACTACATTGAAATCCTTTTAATTTTATATTTTTAGAAATATCAATTGAACTTAATTTGTTGTTGCCACAGGATAAAGATAATAAATTAAGATTTTTTGATACATCAAGTTGCGATAAATTGTTATTAGTACATTGAAAATCAACTAAATTTGAGCAGGAAGAAATATCAAGTGTCGAGATGTTATTAAAATCGCAATATAAAGAATGTAAATTAGCACAGTCTGTTATATTTAATGTACTTATTTTACAGGATTGACAATTTAAACTATACAGGTTTGTTCTTCCAGACACATCAATATTCTGTAGATTATTTCCGTCAATTTCCAAATATTTAATATTGTTTGAATTGGTTAGAATCAATTCATTAATATTATTCCATGAAATTTGAACGTTAACAAGTAAAGGTAAATTAGACAAATCTAATTTACTTAAGTAATGATTACTTGTAATTCCTAATGTGTTAAGGTTATTAAGCATTCTTATATCTGCACTTTCAAGTTGACAGGAATCTAATCTTATGTAGCCAACTTTGTCCAACGCTCCAGAAATAGAAACTTTATATTTTGATTCATTAGAGTAACTATGCGAAATAAAATAATTACAACCCCAAGGATCGGGTATAACCTTTGGAATTCTTTCGGTTATTCCATCGCCCCAATTTATAAAAAGGATAGAATCACTAGGATCCACAAATAATCGCACAATAACAGGAGTTAACGTAGATTGGTTTGTTATGAACCATACTTTTTTCTCATCTCCTTTTTCAAGTATTACTATTAAAGGTTTAGCGAAATATTTTTTCAACTCACTTGCCGTCAGCGTATCCACCCAGGTATTGTATCCATCCTTCGTAACTGTAAGTATATACTTACTTTGACCATCTTTTACCGTAATTGTATCCGTTGCAGCGGGAACGTCTTTCTGGTATACCCAACCCGAATCTGTGGCAATAGATAAATGTGCAGTCGTCATTTCAAAATTCTGAACACTTTCGTTGTACACAAATACTCCGATGAGAAAATCGAATGTCTTTACGACATCAAAACTGAACGTAGCATAACCAAAGTCCTCCGGCTTGCTTCCTGCAGCGCTGATAACCTGGGGTACTACTTTGGTAACCTGGTCCTTTTGTACTGAAAAACCAATAGGTAGCGGATCGTTCACCAGATAAGCCTTTGCTGAGCCTTCCATTGGTGTTACATACAACACGTTGTTGTCTTTGTCCACCACCATAAATTTGGTTAGCTTATAGCTGCCGGGAACCAGTGAGATTGGCTTACTGATATAATAGCCATTCATGTTGTAAAGGTCTATTCTTTCGCTGCTATATAATGTTTTA
>DATBXH010001057.1:0-2020 GCA_036514375.1 Bacteroidales bacterium
AAATCTGAGAAAAAATAAAATAAACACTATTACATCATGTATAAAAATTGACATCGAATATGGAAAGCTTTAAAATTGAAACACCTTACAACAAGGATGACTTTATACGATTGAGTATGGTTAGGTTCAAAATTCACAGAATCAAATCGAATAAACAATTGAGAGGATTTGCAATTGCCACCATCATTATATTTGGATCGGGACTATTGGTAAGAACTGATAATGAACCCTATAATCCATTTATGTTCATAGGGTTTATGCTGATGTTATGGACAGTTTGTCTGTTAGTTTTTATGAATTTTTCAAAAAGACAATTTTCGGTCAGAATAAATCAAATAGCCGAAGAGTATGATAAAGTAAAATGGATTGCACCTATGAATTTACTGATGATTCCGTTAAATATTGGGATAAAGAAAAGCATTTTGATTTTAAATGGAGAGTGTTTACGTCATATTCGATTTACAAGAACTTTCTAATCATAACGCTCAATAACTCATTGATTAATTCTTATATTTAAAAAGAAAGACTCTGATATTGATGATTACAACAGGATTTTAGAATTAGTAAAAACAAAGCCAGAACTTAAAGAGATCAAATAAATTACAGCTGCCAAAACACTTTAAATTTTAACCAATGAAACTCAATCTGTCTAAAAAGAAAATCGTCGTATTTGTTTTTGTTATACTATTACTTGGATGCAGATTTATTGGCTCCAAAATAGTTGAAAAAAGAGAATATCTTCTTTATGAATGGTTCCGTAATCGGAATCATAAAAATGGAACCCTCTTAGCAATCGGAAATAGTCTAACTGCAGCAAAATATTGGCAATACGAAGCCGGATCTTTGTTAGATATGACTGTTAAAAATCATTGTAAAGGAGGTATTGGAGTTGTAACTATGGTTGACGGCGATGATTTAAATGATGCAAAGGATGCGGATAAGCAGACTTTTGCTGAGAATCATTTAGACTCATTGAGAGTTGATGAAGTTAGGGATGTACACGTAATTGTATTATTGCCTGCCTATAATGAGCGAGGAACAGAATATGGCCAAATAACAGACATGTATAACCCTAAAACAAAAATGCCAAACACAATTAATGCCAAAATGAACTATGCAATAAATAGAATTAAGGAATTGTTGAAAGAAGCAAACAATAAAAGCTATCATTTTTTTATTGTTACCCCGCATTGTGCAGGTAAATATCCTTATATTGATGCAGATGGCTATGATGAATATCCTGTTGGAAGTGGTAGAAACATGGAAACCCTAACAAAAATCCTTATAGAAAATGCAAAATTCAATAATGTCTATTTTATAGATGCCTTTCATAATAGCGGAATTGATAGTACAAATTGGAATAAATATCAAAGTAGCGAACAATGCATTGAATTTAAATATATCGGAAACAATAAAGAGCATAAAAATAACGGCTATAATGAACCTTTTGAAAACGAAAAGAAATTGCCATTATCAAAACCCAAAGGAATTCTGGCAACAGTAAAAGATACATCGTCACTTGGATATTCAGTTTATTGTTATGATGGCACAACGTGGATTAAACAGATTGGTATTGGAAATTATCCATGGAATGCAGACCAATTGCATTTAAACAAAGAAGGATATAAAAAATTAGGACGATATATTGCAAAGCAAATAAATTCTACCCTACAAATCAATAAGTAAGGCAAAAACTGCAAATAATCGAGTAAACTTTTACATTTAAGCTCCAGGCCTAATTCAATAACCTATATTGATTAGGAGTATAGCCCGTTTCATTTTTAAACATCCTTGAGAAATGCTGCGGATGCTTAAATCCTAATTCATAGGCAATTTCGCTTACCGATTTGCTTGTGTCAAATATTCGCTCTTTAGCAATATCCATAAGTTTCAATTGTATATGTTCCTGTGGCGATTTGCCGGTCTCTTTTTTAATCAAATCGCCCAGATAATTTGCCGAAAGGTGTATGTTATCAGCGCAATATTTTACCGTAGGCAAACCCAAAGTCTGTGTCATTTC
>DATBXH010001058.1:0-3518 GCA_036514375.1 Bacteroidales bacterium
AACTGAACGTTAAAAGAAGAAACATGATTGCGAAACGGTTCAGTGAGACAAGTTTAACAAATAAAAAAGAGAAAGTCAAGTAGTTTTACCAAACCGTAAATAGAAGAAATTTTTTACACTATTACTAACATTTAAAAATAATTGAGGACTTACCTTATTGGATAGTTTTCGATGAATTATTATTTCGTGTAAGTTTTGATGAAGGTGAGAGCCTAATGATTGAATTTCGTCAAAGACTTTCTGTTTATAATCAATTTTGGACAACCATTTTTAAGATGGGCCGTAAATACTCATCAAAAATAAGATTGAAATAGATTCTGTTTAAAATATAGGTAGTTAGTTAGTAGTTGTAAATGTTAGTAATGTGGTAAAGGGTCGTTCGGGAGAACCACCCTTTTTTTATAACTCAGATAACCGTAATAAAAATAGATTATAAATTGTTGAAATGATTACAACATATCCAACGTCTAAGAAATGAGCAAAAGGATTAAAAAAACGGCACCTTGGGGTCTTATTTAGCGGAACCTGAATGTACCGTCCTGAAAAGGAGACGCCTAATTATTTTTAGATTATTGCAAAACTTACCCAACATCCGTTAGATTTGTTAATGTATTTTACACATATTTCGACACAATTACTTATATTTATTGAGTCTAATTTAATACTGTAAATCAATTATTTATAAGTATTATTTTTGCATTTATTACATTTTTATATTTATATTTGAATTCTATACCAAATTATATTTGGTTTAATACTTATAAATTGATTATAAACGCCTTAACTCTTTAAAACTTTGCAGAATAAGTAAGTTTCTAAATTTTTAAAAGGTATATCCTTGGCCTTCATTATCAAACTATTTTACAGTTTCTAAGAATTTACAACACAACAGCTAATATTTTACTTAATAATTTAAAATTTAATCCTATGAAAAGATTTCTGTTTTTATCATTAGTGTTTTTTTTGTTTTTAAAGGTTCAAGCACAAATTAATGTCCCTTCTAGTAATAATGTTGGGATCGGTACAACAAACCCAATATCAAAATTATCGGTTGGCGGAAGTGGTAACATTTATTCTGAGGGATATTTTTTTAATGCTAACTCAACGGCCAGCTTGAATATTGGGTTGTCTTCGGAAGCAGCACCAGGAAACAATAGCTATGGACTTTCAGGTTATGTTACCTTAGGTACTTCGGCAAATTACTGTAAGGGGGTATGGGGATCAAGTTATAGCAGTACGGCATTATCCAATGGACGTGCCTATGGAGTACATGGTTATGCGGGTAATGCAACTAGTGGCTATAATTATGGTGTTTATGGTCAATTAGCTGGAAGCAATAATGGAGCAGCTATTTATGGAGTTGTGCCGGGCTACGGAGATGTAAACACTTTAGGACAATATGCAGGATATTTCTTAGGCAACGTAAAGGTTAGTGGTTATTTAGGAATTAATGCGACTCCAAGTGCACCTTATGACATCACTACTAACTATTATATTCGTGTAGCAGGGGTAACTGTAGGATCAGATCAGAGGTTAAAGGAAAATATCAAAGATTTATCAGGCGCATTAACTTCATTGTCAAAACTTAAAGGCGTCACATATAGACTGAAGCCCAGAGAAACGGACAATGTAAATTTGGCCAGCTCAAACAAACCAGACACAGGAAAAATCCAATCTAATACTCAAATTGTTGATACCGCCAGGTATAATCGAAATCATATTGGTTTCCTTGCCCAAGATGTTCAAAAAATATTTCCTGAATTAGTATTTACAGATGGTGATGGAATGCTAAGCGTGGATTATATTTCATTAATCCCAGTACTGGTTGAGTCGCTAAAAGAAGTTAACAAAAAAGTAGATGCGTTAGCGACGGAGAATGCCATGTTAAAGAAAAAGCTTGGCTTGTAGTAGATAAGAAATTCTATGTTTTTTGCATTTGATAACATAAGCCTATGAACATAAATATTCCTCAATTATAGAAATATGGCGTAAATTTAATATCATTAATAGATAATAAATAACATGACATATAAACATAACCAAAAGTGGATAATAACTACTGTTATAATAATAAACCTAATAATAACGAGTTGTTTTAGGAATGTTTGCCCTGATAAGGCAACTTATCAAATTTATACAAAAGATGAATTGATTAATAACTTATGGATTAACAAAGATTCTGCTATAAATCTTCAACAAAAACTACTTAATAGTAAAAGCTACTATCAGTATGATGAAATTGATACTTTGGATTTTATAAATGAAAAGCAGGATACCATACCAATATTAATTCATAACAATTTGCATCCAGGGCAGAGTTATTGCAGCAATTATCCAATGATTGGAGTGTCTTCTATTTATCCATTAAAAGCATGCTTTATTAAGGGATTAGTTTATCAAATGGAAAAAACAATAGTTACAAGCGATCCTATAGAATTCACAATTAATTTTGAATTAGATGACCAAAGTTATGCATGCAAATACAAATTAAATGATACAACTATTTTAGGTTTTGGGTATACAAATGGTATAGTGGATAAATCTAAGAAAACCTATATCATCCCTTCTATAGTTTCAATTTCATTAAATACAATTACGATAGATAATTGTGTTAAATTCCTATTTCTCGATTACCTAAAAAACGAAATACTTGTCGCATATTACAGTAATACTTACGGTTTTGTTAAAATAACCAAAAATAAACAATATGAAATTACAAGGACTTTATAAAATATTGCTGATATGGTTACTAAGTATACCATACGGAATAAATGCCTTTTCACAAACCTTCTATTTTTATACTCCAAATGTTATTCCCAGTCAAACAATTTCTACAACTTACAACGGGACTACCATAAGTGGAGAATACCTTACTATTTTGGGGTATGGGAATAGTCAGATAACTAAACCATTTATAATAGTAGAAGGGTTTGATCCTCTTAATAATCAGGGTTTTCAGGATTACATAAATCTATACAATAATAATTTTACAATAAATCCATCTGCTGCACTATTAAAAAATCTTTATTCCAACGGTTATGATGTGATAATACTAAATTTTGACAACGCTAATGACTATATCCAAAATAATGCAATGTTGCTTGTTAAGTTGATAAACGACATTAATGCGATAAAAGTTCAGCAAACAGACAATATGGTTGTTATGGGATTTAGCATGGGTGGCCTTGTAACAAGATATGCACTTACATGGATGGAAGCTAACAATCAAGACCATCATACTAGGTTATTCATTTCTCACGATACACCTAATAAAGGAGCTAATTTCCCGATTGGTCTTCAAGAATTTGTTGAAGATTTTAGAAATAATACAGCTGTTGCCTGGATTGCTGCCGATATTCTATTAAGAGTATTCGATAATTCTTTTCCTGCAGCTAAACAAATGCTTGTTTATCATTACAAAAATTCAAAAAATGGTGTTGCTAAACCAGCCGATGAAAAAGTTGCTTTTTTTAACGAACTTTACAATTTAAATCCATCTAACAATGGATATCCTTCCA